>JAGGYO010000354.1 GCA_021162505.1 bacterium | reverse complement strand
CGCCGAAACCCCATGGGGTTTCATTCTTCATTTTAACTTTTTACTTAACTTTATAAAAATCCAATATGTTTCTGAGATTTTTCAATGATTTTTTCTTATTTCTCGTGATAAATATCACATCTTTTAGTAAAATATTTTATACTCATATAAGTGGAACGAACAATACGGAGAATAGAGATCTTTTCAATATACTGTTATTATTTTTTTTAATTACAATAAGTTCCTGTTCAAAGCGATTACCAACAGGTATCGTCATTTTACCTCCATTTTTTAGCTGCAAGGTCAATTCATTGGGAATATTCTCCGGAGCAGCAGCAACCAATATTTTATCAAATGGAGCATGCTCTCTTATTCCTTTTTTCCCATCGCTCAAATGGAAAAATACATTTTTACATCCAATTTTATTAAGATTCCCTTTTGCGTAGTTCAATAAATTTTCATTGATCTCTACAGTATGCACAGTTTTACAAAGGCGCGACAGTATAGCGGTTTGATAACCTGAACCTGTTCCGATCTCCAATACCACATCTTGTTTTGTAATTTTCAATAATTCGGTCATAATTGCGACCATATAGGGTTGCGATATTGTCTGCCCCTCCCCAATGGGAAGTGGAGAATCATTATAAGCATTTTTTCTCACTGTTTCAGGAACAAAGTCCTCCCGAGGTAGATTTCCCATTATTTTCAGTACGGATTCATCCTTTATTCCACGACTTATTAATTGATATTTTATCATGTCATTTCTCAATTTAAAAAAATCAATCAAATATTACCCCTCTTTTTCTCTGATCTTCTCTATATTTTTCAATGGAAATCTTACTTCTTTCAATAAGGTCCTCTCTTTTTTCCTTTTTTTCTCTTTTTATCAATCCGTAATTTGATGACATTGGTTGAAATTTTTTTTCAGGTAATGTGGTAATATACTTAATTAAATTACCGATCATAGTACTTTCATCGGGGAGTTGTATTTCCCCAGTAGATTTAAGCATTTGAGTTACTACAAGCCCTGTAATAATCCCGCTGGCTGCGGATTCAACATAACCTTCTACACCGGTGATCTGCCCTGCGAAAAATAAATTTTTATTGTTTTTTGTTTGAAAATATTTATTAAGAACCTCCGGACTGTTGATATAGGTATTTCTATGCATTATCCCATATCTTATTATTTTAGCTTTCTCCAATCCGGGGATAAGAGAAAGCACTCGTTTTTGCTCACTAAATGTCAATCGGGTTTGAAAACCAATTAGCTCGAAACTATCGTATAAGGCGGTTTCAGGCCTAGCCTGGGCCACAGCATAGGGTTTATGGTCAATATACTCTCTAAAACCAACAGGGCGCAGGGGACCAAAGCGCAAAGCATCCTCTCCTCTTTGTGCGATCTCTTCTACAGGCAAACAAGCCTCAAAATATATTCCGCTGTCTACATCCTTCATCTTAACCTTTTCAGCATTTATCAATTCATTATAAAATTGTAGATATTCTTCTTTATCCATGGGGAAATTCAAGATCTTTCCTTCTCCTTTTTCATACCTTAAACCGTAGAATGTTTTTTCCTTATCAATAGAATTTCCGTCAATAATGGGAGATAGCGCATCATAGAAATATAATGAACCCTTATTCAATATTTTTGAAATATTTGCTGACAGCGCTTCACTGGTCAAGGGACCGGTGGCAATAATATTCAGTTCATCTTCACTAATGTCTTTTTTTTCCTCTCTTATGATATTTATATTCTCATCATTTTCAATATATCCCGTGATAAGTTTTGCAAATTTTTCTCTATCTATGTTCAATGATTTACCGGCTGGCACCTCTGATCTATATGCCATTTTTAGTACCAATGAATCCAAGCGATCCATTTCATATTTTAATAATCCTTTTGCATTTCTCAATTCCTTACTTTTAAATGAATTAGAACATACCACCTCTGCTAAATAAGGTGTTTGATGGACATTTGTCATTTTTTGCGGGCGCATTTCATAAAGGTTCACCAAAATGCCGTTCTTTGAAAGTTTATATGCTACTTCTACACCCGCAAGACCGCCGCCTATTACATTGATATTCACTTTGTCATCTCTCTCAGGATATCCGAATAAACGGAATTGATTCGTTTTTTCTTCTTATTATTGATCTGAGGATACCATTTTTGTAAAAATTTACCCATTTTAGAATATCTTGCAGATTCGTCCTTCCTCTCGTATATTGCCTGCTGCATTTGTAATAATTGAACATATACCCTTTTACTTTTCTTTGTAATATCTTTATTCAATTCACCTTTCTTTAATTTTTTAGCTATATCCTTCATTTCCTTCGATATTTCATTGGGGTCTCCGGTTAATTTTCCTTCTTTCTTACCTTTTTCTATTTCATTTTTTAATTTTGAGAGTTCCTTATCTATTCTACTCTGTTCTTTTCCCGCATTTTCCAATGCCTGGTTAAGTTTCTTTTGTAATCCGCTCTCCTTCATTTTCTCCATTAATTTATCCAAATATGAGTTCAATTTACCTTGATCTGAAGCGAGATCATTCAATTTCTGCAATAGATCTTCACCTTGACCGCCGGGATTAGGACAACTCGAACTTTGTAAATTACTTACAACTTCCAAAAATTCATTGGCAAAAATTGAATAATCCTTCTTAAATAGATAGAAATGTCCCATATCCTTATTCAGCGAGAACATTTCAAATTGTTTTTTTGCATCTTTAAGCTTTTTATCTAAACTATAATCTATCATCAAGATCATGCTGCCTATTGTTTTTAACTGTTCTTCAATGGATGTCATCCCGTTTTTCATTTCATTCTCCCAATTGGCACCGGCGAATGTAGATATCTCGTCCACATTGAACACTGTTTTTATCAAAGGCATTAGATCAACATTTTGTCCTGATTGCTGGTTCATTTTACTTTTTGCATAATGTTTTAATGACTGTGAAACTTGTTTTTTCTTATTCTGAAATTTATCTTTATTACTCATTTTCTTTAATTGTTCCATATCATACATTGTTTTATCAGGATCCAATATTTTCTTGTCATTCTCATTGAACTTGGAAAAAAGTTCATTGGCATCACTTTTAATGCTATCCAATTTCTTATTCACATTCTTTGTTTCTTTCTTTAATTTATCCAATTTTTCTGCTATATTTTGTGCATCAAGACCTTTCTTATATTCCATCAAAGCTTTTACCATTTTTTCCAATTCAAAAGACAATTTTTTTAAATCCTCGTTTGTCAGTTTATCTTTTGAACCGTTTTTATTCATACTTTTATTGAGTTTTTCTTTCAAAGCATCAAGAACCCGTTCGTTTAGGATCTCTTTCATTAGAGCCATCTGCTTTTTTAATTTATCAATAATGTCTTTTTCCAATTTTAATTGTTCTGATTTTGCTTCAATATAGTCAGCCGCCTTTTTTATTTTTTCGACGCTCTCTTGGATCTCTTTGACTTTTTTTTCTTCGTCTATTTTTCTTGACATTGATTCAAGATTTTCAGAATTGAATTCCTTTTGCACATCTTCAATATCACCGAAGATCTGGCTCTGCAGGGATTCGAACATCTCCTCAATATTTTGTTGGTCTGCCAGTGAAAGAACATAATGTTTGGACTCACCCATTAATCCATATTTATCCGTTGCACTAATATAATAATAAATGAGATTGTCCCTTACGGAAGCCACTTTTTCCAACGGCATATCAAATACTGATGAGAAATTCCTTTTCCCATACAAATTTTTTATTTTAAAAATGATTTTTTTTCCATTTTCTTTCTCAATATTTAGAAATACCTGTTTTAAACCATCACTATCTTTTAAAGAGTATTTAATACGATATTTTCCTAAAAAGGTTTCAATAATATCATCCTTTCCTGGAAAAGTGATCCTTGCAATAGGAGCGTAATTTGTAATACCGCTTATATTTTTTTCAAAATGTCCTACTAATTTCCCATATAAATAAAAATTACCGCTTATAAATGTATCTGTTGTTAATTTGAAGGAACCGGTGAGGAAAATTTCTTTTTTTTCATATTCATTCATTAAGGTAACCGTATAAGTGTCATACTTTCCAATGACCGAAACGGAATAGTCAATTTTTTCGCCGATAAAATATTTCTTTTTAGACAGTTGTATATTGATTTTCACGGGTTTCAAGACCTTCACCGTTAGCGTCTGAATAATATTTTTATTTTTAACGACCAAAGAACCGGATTCCAATGATTTGAATTCTATTTTCTCATTTAATACTCTATATATGCCTAATCGCTTTTTATTATTTAATATCTGCAATTTTACCGCTTTACCGTATGTTTTTATATAAATACTTGGTTTCTCCTTGGTAAATTGATCATAGTATATTATTTTATTCTTCACAAAAAAAAGTTCGGGAAAGTCGGTTATTGATCGAGGTCCCAACCAAACCCATAATATTATTAAGATTATTTGCATATAGAGCAGACGAATTAAATTATCTCTTATTCTTATCCTGTATTCAAAATTTAAAAGTGTCTCACCAATTTTAGTGAGTTCATATTCCAATAGAGGGCTTTTTCCCTTTTCCTTGTAAATAGAGTATAAATAATAAAAACGGCGATGAGTACCCGACAGATCCTTTATGCTGGTCACTATGTTCTTTTCATATGACGAGATCATAAGAATGGATAATAAAATGATAGGCAATATATACAAAAAATAAATGGAAAAATAAATCAATACAAAATATAGAGGAATAAAAAAACATAATTTAATGATATTATTGATGATCAGCTTTTTTCTATAATAAGATATTATTTCATTTATTTTTGCTTTTATTTTATATCCTTTTCGGAAAATACCATCGCTTGAAATGTTAAAAGTTCCGTGTCCGGATCCTTCCATGCGGATGGAGGTAATCCAGCTTTTTCATAACATAGATAATTGAGAAAGGTCTCTTTGTCCCAACCGGTCTCCGTTGCTACCTGAGGAAGAAATACACCTTGATTATACCCTCTCTTAACAATAACTCCATCGCGACCCAAAATAATATCCTCTGCACTTTTGACCTTTTGCGGAACGGTTAAAACAGAGATCTCTATTGTAATATCAACTAATTCATTTAATCTTACCGAGGGAAATCGCGGATCGTGAACAGCTGCTTCAATGGCTGTATCCCTTATAGTTTCCCAGAGAGGTTTAAATGGGATTATATAGCCAATACATCCCCTTAGTTCATCATGCTCATTCAATGTAGTAAAAGCTCCCATTTCAACTGAAAAGCGTGTTTTAATATCTTCATGCGGGGAATATTTTTTACCTTCATTTAAATACAATTCTATTGTTTCTCTCGCCAAGTTCAATAAGGTCTTTTTCTCATCAATACTTAATTTCACTTTTTTTTTAATTCTTTATAGAAAACCATTGATCCATAACCTATAACCCTATCATCACCCAGTGAGGTCTCACCGGAATCTGTGATATGCAGGATCTTTCCTTTGATCTCTTCATTATTTTTAATAAGATTAAGAAAAATGTATATGGGATATAGACCGCATGCTTGGACCTTTCCCGAGAGTGATTCTTTCAGCATTGTCTCAGGATCCTTCTCTTTTATCAGTTCCAGTATTCTTTCATCTGATTTTTTCACAATATCTTTTGGCTTATTATGCATTAGATCAGAAGAGATCACAAATAAGGAATCCTTTAAAAAGGGTTTTAGATCTTTTATAATATCATCCATCATAGCGTTAGTGATCTTACCCACAATAATCGGAACAATGGGAATATCAGGGTAGATCACATTCAAAAATGGAAGAGCTGTTTCTATTGAATGCTCCTTATAAAAAAATGTATCTTTCATTATAAAAGATCTGTTTTTTTTTAGTATCTTTTCAGCTTTTATGTCAATATTACAATTGCCATTAGGTAAAATATATACAGAAAATTTAGGTATTGCAAGACCATTAAACTCAAAATAATGTGTAGGTCCTATAATAATTATTCTTTTATATTGCGCATAATTATTCGTTTGTAATGCCTTAAACCCATATGCTTCGGTTTGTCCGGAATATCTATAACCTGCATGGGGAACAATTATACCTACTATTTTGCTTTTCGGTAATTTTACCTCGGCATTATTTAAAAAAGAAGTGATCTGATGATTAAGTATGTTCTTATTGTCCGAATAAAAGGTGCCGGCTACATTGGCATGCTTAAAATCCATTGAAAAAATAAAAATAGCGGTTAGCAGAAAAAACAAGACATTAATTCTTTTCATTTATTAATTTCTTGCCTATCTCCAAATATTGTTTTTTCTTTTCCTCATCATTACAATTTTTATAGTAAATAAAACAAATACCGGCTTTATCAATGGTATCACAACTCACCGATATCTCCTCAATATAATCGTTTAAATACTTCATACACTGATCACTTTTTTTCATCAATCCCATGGCTTTTGTATATTGCTTATGATGTAAATAGTATAAGGTTTTGAACTTACCGAGTAATTGAGGGTCATCTTTATGAGAGCCAATGAATTCCTTCTCCTTTTGGGCATCACCTTCTCTCAAGATGGCTCTAAATTCATTTATTGCCCCGGATTCTTCAGTGTCTTCCCTGATCTCCATTGCTTCAACAGGGAGTTCATCAAGCTCAACTTCTTCTCCGGAAACTTCCGTCTCCTCATGAACATTTTCTAATGGTTCCTCTTTCTCTATTTCTATATCCGCTATATCCTTATTTACATTATCATTTTTTTCTGGTTCTACTGAATGATCTTCAAGAGATATATCTTCTTCTTTTTCTATATTTTCTTCATCTTTACCCAGTTCTTCTATTTTATCCTCTTCCGGAGCTTCAGCTTTCTTATTTTCTTCTATTTCATTTTCTAATGACAATTCTTCGGGAATATTTTTTTCCGGTTCCTTAGGTTCATTACTCTCATCAACCCCTGCTTCAATCTCTTCTTCTGTAGTTTTATCGGATTTTTTTTTCTTACCCTTTAATTTAGCTTTTTTAGGAATAGGTTTTCTGTTTTTAACTTTCTTTACAATACTTAATATCACGATAATAATGACAATAGCCACCAGCACCATGCTCCCTATGATCCCATACTGCATTAATTGTTTTTTCTTTGCTGTTTTGATGATCCTTTCATATGCTGAAAGATCAGCAGGATATTTTCCTTTCATTTCATCTAATTGCTTTTTTGCATGTGAATAATCTTTTGCAAATACTGCCCTTCTCAATATTTTAAGGTCATTTGCGAATTTGATATCTTTCTCAATACTTCTTTTCAACTTATTCAGCTCTGCAAAATCAATATTGATATTTTTAATTTTTTTTATGAATTCTAATTGCTTTTTCGGATCTTTTAAACTTGTCACGACATCTAATATATCCTTTTTGATATTCTCCATCAATAATGAATTCCTTGATTTTTTAGATATCTTCCATGCTCTATCAATGTATCTATAATACTCGCCGTCTTTATTTTGTGTGTACATAAGTTTTGACATAAAAAATAAAAAGCGTGGATTTTTATCCCAATTAGGTTTTGATTTTACCAATTTTTCTGCACTTTTATAGTTATTTGTCATTAGAAATACTAAAAACTTTAAGTCAAATAATTTATTCTTAGTAACAATGCTTTTTTCAGATTTAAGTCCCTTATTTATTTCTTTTAATGCCAGATCGTAATTTTTGTTTTCAATATAGATCTTTGCTCTAATCTCACTACTCATGGAATTATATTCTTTATTGGCATTTGCATTACCAAAAGATTTCAATTTATCCAAGTAATTGAGCGCTTCTTTAAATTTACCGTTATAATACAAGGAATTCACAAGATAGGGGTAGAGGATATAAATTTTGGGCGTAATAGAAATATTATCAATGAAGATCTTTTCCGCTTTTATATAATCTTTGGAGTTAAAGGCACTCATACCTTCGGATATCTTTCCTATTTCAGCATAACTTAAACTAAAAATCAGAATTAGTATAAATACAATATTCT
>JAGGYO010000297.1 GCA_021162505.1 bacterium | reverse complement strand
GAAGAAAAATTTGCCATTTGTGATATTATATATTTTTTGATAATTTTTAAACCACTTTTTTTCTTGAAATTTTTCCTTTTCCACTATGGAAAATGATATTTTTGCCTGGTTTTTGATGACTAAATTACTTGTGTCCTTTTTTATGATCTTAAAATTTTCAGGTATTAAAAGAGTAAAGGTTTTTAATTCAATATCATTAAAATGAGCAGCTTTAAAGGGGGCTATTATAAAATATGATATGGTCCCATAAATTATAGCCATTGCGAAAATCGTCCAAAATATTATTTTTTTCATTATTCCACCTTAAAATAAAATATTATCTGTGCTTTTATTTTTTTGCCATCCTTAATGGGTTCCCATTTGAATTGATTCAAAATATTTATTGCTACATTGAGATTATCGGTAGAAGAAAGGGTTTCCGGAACAATATTTTCAATATTCCCTTCCGGGACAACTTCAAATCCCAAAATGATCTTTTCATTTTTTGAAAAATGCAGGTCCTTGGGAATTTCCCCTTTCTTTATAAGTTTTCTCCCCTCCAATTTCTTTGAAATAATTGTAAAATTACTCTTTTTATTATTTTGAGTTTTTTTAGACAACTCTTTTTCAAGGCTTAAAATATCATTGTTCAGATCTTCCTCATGATTTACATCACTTTTCATGGTAATTTTTGTTTTATTCTTTTCAATCTTTGTAGGCGGCTGAATTAGAGGAATACTTATCTTTTCTGTGGGTCCAATGGGAGTGTCGTCTAAGATACTATTGTCTGTGATAATATTGTTTTGAAAAATACTGTCACTCAGATCACGAAGATTATTAAAATTACCGGTATTGCTCAATGGTCTTGGGATATCTTTTGATTCATTGGGAAATGTTAGATCACTTAATTGCAGTATCTCTATTTCATTAATTTTTGGAATGAATGATGAAAATATATTTAATTTCAAGAAAGCCAAAATAAGAATTATATGGATTAAAAGTGATATTAAGATATACTTTCCCAGACGGTCTTCCATTATCTATTTTTTGTAGCGATCAAAACCCTTTTAAAGCCCGTATTCTTAACTGTATCCAATAATGTAATGACATTTTCATACCTTGTGTCCTTATCTCCACGGATGAGAACGATACGATCATTATTGTCCTCATATTCTCGTCTTAAAAATGCTACCAGTTCTTTCACGCTTTTCAATTTTTTTTCAAAAAGAAAAATATTACCATTTTTATCGACAGTGATACTAATATAGTTACGATTAACGCTTACAGGTTGCTTACTTGATGGAAGATTTATCTTAATAGTGGGTTGATAAACAAATGTAGTTGTAACCATAAAAAATATCAAGAGAAGGAAAATGACATCAACAAGTGGAGTAAGATCAAATTTTAATTCTTCATCATCACCGGGTATGATAAATTTCATTATTCCTTTCCTGTTTCAGGTATCCCTTTTATATACTTAAAAAGCTGACCAACACGCTCTTCCAAGCCGATGACCATCAATTTATTTTTATTCACAAGTATATTATAAAAAATAATTGCCGGGATAGCAACCAAAAGACCTGCGGCAGTTGTTAGTAAAGCACCGGCGATACCACTTGCAAGGTTTCCCGGATTTGCACCGGCATTCCCGATTATATAGAAGGACTGAATCATTCCTGTAACTGTGCCCAATAGTCCCAATAGAGGAGAAATAGTAGCAATCGTTGATAGAAGAAAAAGGCGTTTTTTCATATAGTATGATTGACGGATCCCTTCATCTTCAATGATCTGTCTTAGCTCATGTTCTTCTACATAAGGTGCTTGCTGAATACCCGTATAAAGTATTTTGGATATGGGCAGGGTTATATTATTTTCAAGAAGAGTTAAAAGATCTTCATAGGATTTATCTAAAAGTAATCCCTTGATCTTAATGAACAGGTCTTCAATCCTTTTGGATAGCTTACTGTAATAAACATATCTTTCGATGATAACTGCAATTGCGATCACGGATAACGCTCCAATAATAAGTACTATTATTCCGCCAACCGACCAAACCTTAAACGATGTAAAAATATTATTCATGAGTCCTCCTTATTCTCTCCTTTAAACCTTCATAATTTATATGATAATGATCAAATAATTCATCTATTGTTCCGGCAGTGGGAAATAGATCTTCCCAGCCCATGGGAATGGTAGAGATCTTTATATTATTTTTATTTAAAACTTCTAAAACAGCATCTGATAATCCTCCTATTGTGGTATTATCCTCAAATACTACGATCAATTCTTTATTCCTTGCCAATCTGATTATATTCTCTTCATCCAAAGGTTTTATCCATATTGTATCAAAAATAGTAACCGGTATATTGTCCTTCTCTTCAAGCTCTTTAGCTATTTTTTCTGCAAGAGACAACATCCTTCCCGAGCTTAAGAAAAAATATCCTTCTTTATTTTCTTTAATAATATTTCCTTTGCTTTCAGGTAGTTTTTCAATTTTATCAAATGGTAATAATTCACCGGGAAGCGAACCCCTTGGATATCTAACGGCAATGGGACCTTCATTTTCTTCATAGGCATTTATAATAGCTCTTTGCAAATTGGCCTTTGTTGATGGAGCTATTATCTTCATATTAGGTATCATTCGAAGGTAACTCATGTCAAAAATCCCATGATGTGTTTCTCCGTCATCACCTACGATACCAGCTCTGTCCAGAAAAAACCTAACGGGTAAATTTTGAATGCCAATATCATGAATTAGCATATCAAAGGTTCTTTGCAAAAATGTGGAGTAAATAGCCACAAATGGTTTAAGGCCTTTTACGCACATTCCCGCAGAAAAAACAACAGCATGTTCTTCTTCAATCCCCACATCGAAATAATTATCTGGATGGTTCTCGCAAACAGTGTGCAATCCTGTTCCATAACCCATGGCAGCAGAAACAGCAATTACTGTTTTATCCTTTTCTATAAGATAATTGGTCAAATCACCAAATATTTTTGAGCAGGAAATATCTTTGTTCGTAACTTTTGGCTGTCCGGTATCAATATTAAAGGGAGAAGCGCCATGATAGCGTATAGGATCTTCAAAAGCGGGTTTATATCCCAAACCCTTTTTTGTAACTACATTAATAATCTTAGGTCCGGGGAGATCGACGATGCGACTTATGCTTTTCTCCATTATATCAATGTTATGTCCATCAAAGGGACCGAAATATCTGATCCCCAAACTCTCAAACAACTTTCCCGGAACCAATGTTAATTTTATTATTCGCAGTAATTTTATAAAACCTTTGAAAATAGAAGATTCCGATTCATGCCTTGAAATAAATTTATCCAATGCAAATATAAATTTATTATAATAGGGATCAGTTATGATCTTTGATAGATAGCGTGCAATAGCTCCTGTGTTCTTAGATATAGACATCTCATTTGTATTTAAGATGATCAGAATTTTTTGTTTCAATTGTCCAATATTGTTAAGTGCTTCCAGCGCAATTCCGCTTGTTAAAGCTCCATCTCCGATTATCGCAGCTACATTACCATTTTCCCCTTTTTTTTCTTTTCCAACTGCAATACCCAGTGCAGCTGATAAAGAAGTTGACGAATGACCGGCGCCGAAGCTGTCAAATTGCGACTCGTCCCTTTTTAAATATCCGCTCATTCCGTTCAATTGTCTTAATGTATAAAAAATATCATAGCGGCCCGTTAATAATTTAAACGAATACGCTTGATGTCCAACATCCCATACAACCTCATCCTGCGGTAAATTCAGAGCTCTTATAAGTGCAATGGTCAGTTCAACGGTTCCCAAATTCGGGGCAAGATGTCCGCCGTTTTTTGAAACTGTTTTAATAATTTTCCATCGAATTTCACCGGCAAGTTTCTTTAGATCGCTTTTTTGCACTTTTTTAACATCGTCAGGATGTTTTATATTTTTAAGTATCATAGATCTTCCTCAAGTTCAAAAATATGTTCAAATATTTTTTTTGTTTCACTGTTTTTAAAATATTTTAATATTTTTTTACTTTCATTTAGATATTCTAAGAAAATCTTTTTTGCATCTTTTCTATCATACAAAGATAATATTCCCTTATTCTCGTCTTTTTCCGATTTCAGATCATTGTACATTTGAAAGGCAATTCCGAATTTTTCAACATCATTAAATATATTTTCATAGAGTTCTCTATCTCCTTTTAACAATATGGGAACAAAGAAACTTATTTCAAAAAGTGAAAGTGTTTTGCGTTTAAATATATCAATGATGGTATCGAAATCCAAGTTTTCACTTGTCATATCTTTTAATTGACCGCTTAAAAGCCCGTAAATTCCTGCTTTCTTTCTAACAAGCTCAATAATATCCCTATTGTAATATGAAAAAAGATATAAAGCATCCGTTAATAGAAGATCACTTGTCAAAAGGGCAGAATATTCATTGAATTTCTTATGTAATGTCTCTTTACCGCGTCTTAGATCGTCATTATCAAATGCAGGAAGATCGTCCTGTATTAATGAATATGTATGTATAAATTCTATTCCTATGAGCGCGTTCTGTATCTCTTTTTTCACACCGAATTCATCTGCAATTGCAAGCATGATAACAGGTCTTAATCTTTTTCCACCGCTAAATACGGCATATTCAACCTCTCCTGCAAATGTCCCGCTATAATTGTTATCAATGAACCTTTTCAGTAAATTATCAATATAATCTTTGTATTTTAAATATAATTCCTTATTGCTCAATGTTCATATCCTCCTCGGAAAATGTTGAATCCATATTTTCCTTTATGACCTTTACTTTGCTTTGCAAATTCTTGATCTTGTTCTGCGCGAGCTTACTTAGTTCGGCACCTTGAGAAAAAAGTTCCACTGCTTTCTCCAATGGCAACTCCTCATCTTCAAGTTCCTTCAAGATCTCATTCAGCTTACTTAAAAGATCCTCTAATGTCAATTCGTCATAGTTCTCTTTTTCCTTTTCCATCTTTAACCTCCAAAATTATCTCGCCTTTATGTAAAATACCTCTTATTTTATCACCCCGTTTCACCGACTCATAGCTTTTCACGGTCTTTCCATTCTTTAGTAAGATCGCATATCCCCTTTGAAGAATATTCAATGGGGAAAGAGATGATAATAGCTTCCATTTTTCGCCAATTGATTTTGCTTCAATATTTAATTTATTATCCATATGAATGTATAGCTTATCCCAATTTTCATAATTTCTCTTCTTATGAGCAATTATTTTACCGTTTATAGACCTTCCTATATCCAGAATCATTTTCTTAAATCGTTCTTCATAATAATCAACCTTTTGAGGCGAATAGATCCTGTAGAATTTCTCTTTGATCTTTGATAATTTCTCATTCTTTTTCTTCAAAGAGTTGTCCATAAGATGCCCCATTGTATCAATATAATGATCAAATGTTCGGGTAATATTCTCGATATTGCTCATAAAATAATTAAATTTCGTTTTAAATTCCTTGATCTCACCGCTTTTTATATATAACCTCTGGTTCAAGATCTGCAATTGGCGTAAAAGAGCTATATTTATATTTGCAAAAATCGCACTATTATCCTGTGCTATGAGCTCCCCTGCAGAGGTAGGAGTTGCGGATCTTATATCTGCAACAAAGTCAGAAATAGAAAAATCCCTTTCATGACCCACAGCAGAAATAATGGGTAATTCTGATCTGTATATCTCGTCTGCAAGTTTTTCATCATTAAAACACCATAGATCTTCAATTGAACCGCCGCCTCGTGTTAGAACTATTGCGTCAAGTTTATTTGAATAATGATCATTAAAAAAATTTATACCCTTTATTATTGTCTGAGGAGCATTAGCACCCTGAACCGGTGAAGGGTAAAGAATAATTTTTATATGTGAGAACCGTTTTTTCAAAACAGATAATAGATCCTTCATTGCCGCACCTGTGGGAGAAGTAATGATCCCAATACTATTGATAACACGGGGTAATTCCCTTTTATGCTCCGGGTCAAAATAACCCTTTCTTGACAATTTTTCTTTTAGCTCCTGAAATTTCTTGAACCAAAGACCTGAGCCATCACTTTTTTTTATATCAGAAACTACCATGCTCAACTTTCCGGATTTATCATATATGTTCAATTTGCCCATAACTATTAACTTATCGCCTGGCTTTATATCAGTTTGAACCTTAATATTCCATTTAAAAAGAGCGCAATTCAACACCGCCTGGTCCTCATCCTTCAGCGTAAAATAGATATGTCCACTGGATGCTTTAGACGACTGAGATACTTCACCCTCAACTAATATTTTATCATAATTTTGAGTAAAGAATTGATTTAATTCCCCAATAAGTTCAGACACCTTATAAACTTTTACATCTTCTCTGGGAAACATCTTCTACCTATTTTTCATTTGCTTTGAAGCTTAAAGTTTTGATCTTTTTATTATTATCATCATAGAATTTAACGGTATAATCAGATTTTTTCATCCCAAAAAAGTAGAAATAATCTTTATTAAAATCTAAAAACAGCGGGGATTTCTCAATGACCAAAGGTTTCATAAAAATAAAACCTGCTTTTTTATGAGGTATTTCCATATAACTTCCATCATTAAAATTCACAATGACCTTCTTAAAATAACCTTTTTCCAGGATAAAGTTAAAGTCCATTAATTCTAATTTAGAAATATTATTCTTTATCAGCAAAGAATAGTAGCTGAACGGTAAACCGCTTCTTAAATAATAAACGGTAAATCTGCCATTTCCCAAACCGAATAATTCCCCAATATCACCGTTTTTGATGGTATAATATGACTTCCCGTCTTGCGCTGTCAATTTCAGCATATCTCCCTTTTTCATAAATTCAATGGTCATGATCTGGGCGGTATCCCTATTGTATATATACATTTTATTGACCTCTTTGGAATGGGGAAGAATGACTGGGAACATCTCATATTTTTTCATTATGCTATTAGTGGAAGTGATCCCTTTATCTTTTAGTATCCCGGCAAGGCCAACGATCTTATATTTTTTTTCATAAGTATATTTAGAATCCTTGACGGATTTGATGAATCTATCTAAAAAAATATTTGAATAATAACTATCCTCATCTTTCTGCGTAATAAATTTTTTATTTCCACCCTCTTCTTCGAAATACTTTATTTTTGTCTTAGGCATGGTATCTTCAGGAAAGATCAAGATATGTTTTGAAGTAATATTTAAAAATATCTTCTGAGGTTCCATTGCAATCCATCCGTATTTAGGATGATAAAGAGCAATTACAGAGTGAAAAATATCTTCTGAGATACCCTTGAAAGCAGGATTATTTTTTTTATTATAAAGATATGAAAAAAAGAGTTTTGCCGGAACATGACTCTTTCTTAATAAATAGACCATTAATTGAGAATAACCGAGACAATCACCTTTCCGGCTTTGAAATACAGAAAGCGGAGTTTGTGTTTCATCAAATGAGATCTCATATTTTATATTGGTATTTATCCATGCATAGATCTTAAATACCCTTGTTAGTAAAGTATCTTTTGGTAAAAATATATTAGAAAAAAAAGCATCTATCTCTTTATAATCCTTTTTATTTTTAATGAATGTTCCCAAATCCTTGTTTAGCTTAAAATTAAGAGCAATATCATCATAATGCTTGTAATACGAAGTTATTTCAATACCTAATTTCTCATTATTAATATTATTGAAGATCGCCTTGTAATTATATAGAATGATGTTTTCGGGAGTATAGTCAAATGACTTATCTATGATGTATGAGGATTTTTCAAAGCCCTCCCGGATCTCAACAATTGATGAAATATTACTTATCAGGGAAAAAAGAAATATACAGATTAACAAGCCTTTCCATATCAATCTCTTCGACTCTTGATCTTTCATTTATATTTACCTCATTTAGCTTTTTTATTATATCATTTTTTGTAAAATAATTATAATTCATTCCCAAAGATTTCGTTATGGTCTTTCTTCTATTTGAAAATAATAATTTGACAAATGTGAAAAATGCCTTTGGGACATCATATTTAATGTCGTTATGAAATTGTATGAATGCAGAATCAACCTTTGGCGGCGGAGTAAAAACGGATGGTGGAACCTTTTTAAGTATTTTCCCGGAAAAATGAAGTTGAAAAAAAACCGATAGAGAACCGTAGGTCTTTGATCCCTCGGGAGAAAACAATCTTTTTGCAAATTCATACTGCACCAACATAAAATATTCATCAAATAGAAAATGATAGTCCATTAATCGTGCTAATATCTTTGATGACAAATTATATGGAATATTTGAGAAAAAAGTATATTTTTTCCCATGAAATTGATCAAGATCGAGCTTTAAAAAATTTTCACAATGAAGTATCAATTTACTATTATTTGCAAATTTTTTGCTTAATTTTTCACACCATTTTTTATCTATCTCCACACCTTGGATTTGGTCTGCTTGCTCCAATAGGACTTCCGTAAGATTTCCATTACCAAGGCCAATTTCCATGAAATTTTTATTCTTAATATCACCTAATTTCACCAAGCTTCTAATATAATTATTGTCAAATATGAAGTTTTGTCCCAATGATTTTTTCAGACCCATTTTATAAGTTTCGACCCATTATCAATAATAAATTCAAGTGAATTGCAATTTGCACTATAATCCTTTACTTTATCCCATGCAGTACCATGATTAACAGATATTCTTTTCACGGTGATCCCCAAACTTGCTTGGAAAGAATTATGGAAATAAAGTTTTTTGAATAGCGGTAAAAGTTGATCGTGATACATTGAAAGATAAACATCGCATTTCTCCTCCTGGAAAAATGTATCGGGAATAAGAGGACCTATTGTCTTAATGCCCTTTTTCCGTGCAGCCTGAATTGCCGGAATGATTATTTCTTTTTCTTCATTACCCAGCAAACCATTCTCAGAAGCATGAGGATTCAAACCGAGAACACCCACTTTTCCGTAAATGGAAAGTTTTTCAATTGAATGTAATATCTCATCCGTTTTCAGATATTTGTATATATCTTTCAGAGGAATATGTCGTGTCTGTAATGCAAGTATCATTTCCTCTGAAAAAAATGTCATTAGAGCACTTTCACCGGATTCGTAAAATTCCGTTGCTCCCGTTAAATGATGACCCGCTAGGTTAAGTGCTTCCTTTGAATTAGGTGTATTCACGATAATATCAATGCTGCCATCTAAAAAAAGCTCTCTTGAGCGTTCCAATATACGATATGTTGCTTCACCGGCAGATCTAGTGATCTCCCCCGGTTCGATCTTCTCCTTATTTCGAAGTCCAATATCAAAAACATTCAAGATACCGGGAAAATATTCCTTTGTATTTGAT
>JAGGYO010000108.1 GCA_021162505.1 bacterium | reverse complement strand
GAAAATGGCCGTTTAAGAACTCCTTATCAAGCTTTCGTTGATAAGGAGAGGAAAAACAATAAGAAGGAGGTTTGAAATTATGAAATTGAAAAACCAGAGGAAACTTAATTCGGGAATATACAGTTTTGGTGATGGCTGCTATATGTTAAAAATAAAAAATTCATGCCATGTCCAAATATGATCAGTCAACTTCTCTAGCAATGATAGAGAAAAGTCTCTTCTAATTTTCATTGTAACCAAACTCTCTAGATTTTAGGGCATTTTTCCAGTGCATTTCTCGTTTTATTATCTCGTCTTTATCTGTGACGGGAGATCTAACTTCTAAAATAGAGAATTGAAAATTTGATGCATACTCTAAACCTTTTTCATCAATAATCTTTTTCAACTCCTTATTTCCACCATGCCTATTTCTAATATAAATAGACCATCTACTCCAAAAAGAATCATCTCCATAAGCTGATCCAACATAGATTTTGCCATTGATTTTATCAGTAATAATATAAACCCCTTTTACAGAAGATAAAGCAGCTTTCCATGAAGGTTCTTCTTTTTCTATGATTGTTTTTAAAAGATCAAAATCTACAACGACATTTTCATAACCAGGAAAAGGGTCTACAGAATATGGCTTTCTAAGTATTTCTATAACTCCTAATCTGTCGGCCCATTTTTCTAAATTAAGATATGATTGCCTGCCGGGTCTACGAAAACGGATTATCAAACGCCCAATAAAATCGCGATATGAATCTATCAGTTCGGTATCGTACTTAAAGCGATTTCCTATTTTCTTAACACCTTTCTGCTTATAAATTCCGCCGAAAATCCATTCATCACGATTATAATAAATCAAAGATATGATGTAATCTCTCTCAAAGTTTTTCTTACTCTGCCCTTCTTGCCATGTCTTAAAATTGCCTTTAAAAAGCTCATAGAGTGGCTCTTTCTTTTCTTTTGGGCCGATAGCTAGATGAAGCTTATATTTATGCAAATCCTGTTTTGGTATATGAATAACATCGAATAGCTTAAGCATTCTCTTCCACCCAAATTTAATATCAGGCACCTATAAAATTTTTTATGGAATGTGTAATGTCAACCATGAGCAGTAACATCTGATTGCTAAGATAAAACCATTCGGAAAGCATAAACAGCATGGTTGAAAAAGGCATGAAAGCAAACAATTTTCTGTCCTAAAAAATGTTACCGACGTTGGTTTGCCTTTACGTATCTTTTAAATTTTATAGTTTACTGTAAATTAAAAATTATTAAATTTTTGTCGTCATTCGCTTTGTTACCTGATTTGTCGTATGCTGAAACCTTAACATCATAGCTCCCAATTGCGGATTCATCCCAGAGCCATGAGTATGGCGGGGCATTGTCTGTTTGTTTTAATTCGTCGTCAACATAAAACTCAACCTTTTTTATTCCAACATCGTCATCTGCATATGCATCGATTGAGATTTTTCCTATAGAGATTGCTTTGTTGCTGCCCGTCCTTGCTATTTCCCTGCCAAAGAAATAAATAGTGCCATCAACAGGCGAGGTTATTTTTGCAACCGGGGGCAAATCAACATCAAAAACTCTGTCAGTGGCAACGCTGTCAACATAGTATGCGTTGAACGGGTTTTTGTCGGGGGGATAGGCATATGAAGTGCGAGGCGTTTCGTTAAAAAGGACGGCTATTGCAATGATATTTTTCATATCCCTTTCGAGCATGTCCTCAAAGCCATAGGCGGGAGGGTTCCAGTAGCCGCTTGAGTAATGCTCCCCGTATGCGTCGACAGAGATTTGCTCATTGATTGCATATCCCATAAAACCAAAATGGTAGGGTATGTCGTTGCTGTCAGCCCAGCGGGAGTTTATCTCCGCGATATAAACCGCCAGCCTGCCTTTATATTGCTCTGCCTCGCTGTTTGTCACGTATGCTTCTACGAAAAGACCGACCTGGCAGGGACACTGTATCCAGTTTGCGAGCACTTCAATATGTATATCGGGTACGCGCCTGCTGCCGCCAGCCGTTATTTCGTCTTCGTAGTATTCACCGCTCTGCAAGCCATACAGAACCTCTTTGCCGCCGTCAAAAAAGCATGTGGGATAGTCATAGATATTGTAATCGTTCTCCATTCTCTGCTTTGCCACTTCAAATTTGTCGGTGGTCATAGTGACGTAATAAAAGGGGTAGTCATTCGAAAGGTAAATGGAATGCAATATTCTATCAACAGCAGACGATTCCTGTGAAGAGCTGTCGACGCCCAACTCACAAAAAACAGCATGGGTAAAGCTGGTTGTGTCTCCTTCATCTGTTTCTATTACTGCTCCAGCAATTGAATTTGATATCATCATCAGGAGAACAACTCCTGCAAAAACATAGATTTTTGACATATTTCCTCTTACTTAACTATCGTTAACCCTATTAGAAAGGCATATATATATCTTTGTGTGAGTTATGTTGGCACACTGTCATGCTGTCGTCCGAAATTATTATAGGGATGTAGCATATATCATAATACAAAAAGTGATGAAAATGAACCGAAAAGAGGGAAAAATATTGGTT
>JAGGYO010000053.1 GCA_021162505.1 bacterium | reverse complement strand
ATTGCAAATGAGCTGCTTGCTAAAACCAAAACAAAAAGTAAAGCGAAGAGTTTGACTCTTTTCATAACAACCTCCATTGTCGTTCATACTATCATAACGACCAAGAAAAAAAAAGGTTACAGGATATGAAAAATCTCAGAAACATATTGGATTTTTATAAAGTTAAGTAAAAAGTTAAAATGAAGAATGAAACCCCATGGGGTTTCGGCGGAAAAATGGAGGTCTAATATGCAGCTGAAATACCTTTCAGGATATTTTAATTATAAAAAAGGGTTAACAGATTATTATCTATATCTTGATCATCCGAAAAAGGAAGAAATAGATATGCGAATAAAGATAATGAAATTCTTTAAGAAGTATGGTTCAAAGGCAACAAAAACAGCATTTGGAGTATCGCGCTCTACGGTTTATCTATGGCAAAAGAAATTAAAGGATTCAGGAGGTAATCTATTGTCTCTTGCACCGGAATCAAAAGCACCTAAAAAGAAAAGGCAGAAATTAATAAATGATAAAAGATTAAAATTCATCCTTGAATATAGAAAAAAACATCCCAAAGTAAATCAATATGTAATAAAAGCGGTATTAGACAAATATTGTAATAAAGAAGGGTTAGAAAAAATATCAGAAAGTACTATAGCAAGAAGGATAAAATATCTAAAAGAAAAAAAATGGTTAAGAGATGATATCCAATTAAGTTTTAACGGGAAAAGTGGGAATGTTTTAGAAAGAAAGAAGCGAAAGAAAAAGAAAAAAAAGAGAATAGGAAAATATAAACCAAATTTACCTGGAGATCTGGTTCAAATAGATACCATAGTTAGATATTATAATGGTATAAAAAGATATATAATAACCGCAATTGACATCAAAACAAGAATAGCATTTGCTTATACATATACAAATAAATCAAGCAAAAGTGCAAAAGATTTCTTAATAAAATTAAGAGCTGTCATGCCCTTTGAAATAAAGAGAATACAAACAGATAATGGGAGTGAATTTATGAAGTATTTTGATAGCTACATAGTGCAAAATGAGCTTATACATTATTTTAATTACCCCAGAACTCCTAAAATGAATGCTTATATTGAAAGATTTAATGGAGTCATTCAACTTCAATTCGTTGATTATACCGCTTTTAATATGGAGGATTTAGCTTATTTTAATAACTTATTAATGGATTATTTGTTATGGTATAATTCAGAAAAAGTTCATCTTTCTCTTGACAAAAAAACGCCCTTAGATTATTATATCGATAACTTCGTTCTTTCTAATATTCTTACCTTTGAAAAGTCCAATATGTTGCGACACAGGACATTGACTTGATTTTATTTGTAATTTATTCTATAATAATTAAATGGAGTAATTTGATATGAGTGGAAGTCAAAAGTTAATTTTATATGTTGAAATCGTTCTTATTATAGTTGGTTTAGGTGTTTTTCTTTTTGCTCCAAGCAAAAAAGCTGATCTGAAACCATATTATGATGAATTTATCGAATATGAAGATTTGTATAATCTCCTTTCGGGTTTGAATTATAAAATAGTTACCAACGATCTTCAAAATTTAATTCCAATGCATGAAGAAATAAAAAAAATCTTAGATACAAATGATCCAAAAACAGAAATAGAACCTCTTATTAAAAAAACAAACGAATACAAAAGATTGCTTGATAATGTAAATAATCACTCTAAAATCTATAAGGCTCTAATGAACAAATTTGCAGAGGCAATGGAAAAGCTCAAAACCTTTTCTGAAGAAAATGGTAATTCAATTAAAAAATTTGAAGAAATTCGGTTAAAGGTCAGCACCAGTGAAACTATGATAAGTTCGCTATGGGCTAATGCAAAAAAAGCCGTATCCATGGATGAATTGTCCTCAATTCAAAGTAAATTAACAAAACAACTGGGTATAATTGACTCATTTCCACTACTTCTATCCCGTGAAAATGATAAATTAAAGTACAAAGAAGCAGCAAAAAAACAGGCAATACAGATGAAAAATACCCTTAAGAAAAAACAAGCCAATACAAGAAAAAAAGAAGAGAAGATAGCAAAGAAAAAAGCAGAAGAGAAAAGAATTGCAGAAGAAAAAGAACAAGAAGTAACCTACTTTCCTCCAAAATTATTAAAAAAAGCCGAACCTGATTATCCTGATAGATGGAGAACCAGGGGTGTCGGCGGCAAGGTTAAGATTAAAGTAAGTATCGCAGCAAACGGACATGTAAAGAGTGTTAAGTTATTAAGGAGTACCGGAAATGACACCCTTGATAAAAATGCCTATAATGCCGCGAAAGAATGTCTCTTTATCCCTGCCAAAGAAGGAGATAAAACGGTCGAATCCGAGTATATATTACAATATGAATTCATTGCTGATTAGAAGAGGTGTTTTCCTTTTTATACTCATCTTTTCATTAAATTGTACGATAACATTAAGACCAAAAATAAATGTAAATATCATTGATACAACCGATACTTTGGAAAAACAAATATTGGGTGATTTCAAGATCGTTGAGAATAAAATGCTTTACTACGAAGATGATTCGAAAAAAATAGAAAAGAGTGTACCAAAAAGTGAACAAGATTTCTACCTTGCAATGAAGAACAGGATCTTTTTTAGTACTAAGATCAAAGAGTTCTTAAAGAAAAAGTATATTGGTGAAGGTGAAAACGGAAGATTGAAAATACTTCTAACTGATAAGGAAAATATCATTTATAGAGATGTAGAAGACACCATGGATATTGAAAATAAGGCACGAGAAGAGATAATTGATTTTGTTTCCCAAAAGCAAAATATCTCACAAAAGGCTGAATATTGGAAAACATTTCATCAAATACAGGTAAAGAATATGGTAGTTGGCACACTATTTGAGGATAATAATATATGGAAAGAAAAAAAATAGTATTTATTTTGTTAATTGGAATTTTGTTTTTCGGCTTTACCTTTGTTAACATTAGAGACATTTCAGGAAATCTTGTTAACTTGAGAAGTCAGACGCAAAATAAGGTGATCCTTTTGGATTTTTTTGCAACAACATGTAAACCCTGTATGAATGAATTACCGCATTTGAAAAAATTAGTGGATGGTATTGATAATAAGAATTTTCAATTCTACGCCATCTCTGAGGACGGAAGTAATATCACTAATGAAGCTATCAAAAAGTTCTTGAAAGAAAATTTCGGCAGTGATGCTGTAAATATTCTCCGTGATATCTATCACCAGCAATACACGCTCAATCAAAAGGTGAAAGGACCCATTTCCATTCCAAGAAATGTCTTATTGAAAAATGGAAAAGTTATTTTAGATATTATTGGATATCATGAAGATACCATAGGGAAATTGAACAAAGCTATTAAAGGAAATTTAGTGGCACCTAAGAAGCATTTGCAATCCATTAGACTAAATATTAAGGTTTATGAAGGCTTTGCCACAGAAAGTACTTATACTTCAATGGTGAAGGCGTTTCTGGCCAAAAACAAGATCATAACGACCAATGACACAGGAACGGAAACATTGAGGGTTGAGCTTAAAAAGGTCGGCGGATTTCAAATGGTTAAATTGAACTATCTAAATGAAAAAAATGAAGCTCTTTTCAGTAAGAGCACTCCCATATACGACGCCAATGATTGTATAAATAAAACATTAGTATCTCTGGGAGAATTTATAAAATTTAAAAGTAAATAATAATGGAAGGGGCTTTTCATAAGCATCTTTATGTATTGGGTAAGGAAAAATATTTGCACGGTGAAAGACCCGATGTGAAATGTATTCTGTGCGGAATTGTTGAAGGCGATCCCAAAGTAAAAAGTTTAAGATTATTTGAATCGAAATATCATTTGATCGTTCTTAATATTTATCCTTATACCTCCGGACATCTTATGATCCTTCCTAAAAGACATATCATTAAAATGGAAAAATATAGGAAAATAGAGTGGAATGAACTCCATATTTTATTAAATAATGCAATGGAAATAATCGGGAAGGAATATCAAACAGGATCTTTTAATATTGGTTGGAACATTGGACCTTATTCAGGAGGCTCTTTGGAACATATTCATATTCATCTTGTTCCGCGTTTTAAAAGTGAGATTGGATTTTTGGAACTCATTGCGGGAACAAAACTTATCCTGGAAACACCTCAACAAACATATAAACGGTTACTTCCTTTATTTAAAAAAATTAAATTATAGGAGAAATAATGAAAAAATATTCTGATTTTAGATCAGATACGGTTACAAAGCCCACGGTCGAAATGCGAAAGGCAATGTTTGAAGCGTCGGTTGGCGACGATGTTTTTGAAGATGATCCCACCGTAAATAAATTGGAAAAACTCGCTGCGAAAATGTTAGGAAAAGAAGCGGGTCTCTTTATACCTTCCGGTACCATGGGGAATCAAATTGCCATTCGTTTACATACAAATCCCGGTGATGAAATTATAGTTGGAGATTCTTCCCATATTATTCAGCATGAAGTCGGAGGAGCAGCGAGAAATGGATTACTGCAAACGCGAACATTAAGATCAAAATACGGAATACTGGATTTAAAGGAAATTGAAAATACAATTCGCGAAGATGATATTCATTTTCCTAAAACATCATTGATCTGTATTGAAAATCCCCATAATGACGATGGAGGTGTAGTCCTCTCATTAGAATATATGAAAGATCTTTATAATTTAGCAAAAAAAAATGGATTATATATTCATTTAGATGGAGCAAGAATATTCAATGCTGCCATTTTTCTTGGAACCGATGTAAAAAATATTGCAAAATATGCAGATACTATTATGTTTTGCCTTTCCAAGGGATTATCATCACCCATTGGATCAATGATCGTCGGAACAAAGAAAGATATTAAAAAGGCAAGAAAGATACGGAAAATGCTTGGCGGTGGAATGAGACAAGTAGGAATAATTGCAGCTGCCGGTATTATTTCATTAAAAAAAATGGTTGAGAGAATGAAGGATGACCATAAAATGGCAGAACAATTTGCTAAATTTATAAAACAATTTAAAGAAATAAAAGTAGATATGAAATCAGTTCAAACCAATATGGTCTATTTTTGGATCAAGGATAATTTAAAATTAATCACATATTTAAAAAAGAAAGGAGTCCTTGTTATTCCCCATGGTGATCGTATCCGCGTTACATTTCATAAAGATGTTAATGATAGCAACCTCAAAAACCTTGAGGTGGGCGTAAAGGAGTATTTATATGGGAAAAAAAATTAAGATCGGGATTATTATTTGCGATAGGTATAAACTTTGTGCGGGGGGAAAATGTTTTAGATCAATGAAACATAGAGAAGGTGCATTTACTCAGTATAAAAAAGAAGACCAGTTGGAAATAGTCGGATATACCACATGTGGTGGTTGTCCGGGTGGAAATATCGAGTATGCTCCTGAAGAAATGATAAAAAACGGAGCAAAGATAATACATTTTGCAACCGGAATGGTAGTTGGATATCCACCATGCCCTTATATACAACATTTCAAGGATTTTATTGAAGAGCAATACAAAGTAGAGGTTGTAATTGGCACACACCCCATTCCCGAGAAATATTATACTGTTCATAAAAAACTGGGAACATGGGAAAAACCACACTGGAAAGAATTAATTAAGCCAACATTAACGGACCAAAAAACAAGATTATCTTACGATTAAAAAAATTTATAAAATAATAAATATTTACTTGCCCTTATTCAAAACCTTGAGGCCTTCGGTTTTATTTTAATTCATTTCAAAATAAGCGATTTTTTCGATCTCATACTTTTTTGCTTCATTTAAATATTTCTTATATGGTTTTCCCAATTGCTTTAATGTAAGTGCCAGGAGATAATTTGCTTCACCATAATATTCATAAGCATCGTCTTTTTTTATTGCTTTAATAGCATTATTTGCCAAAATAAGAGCGTTGGAATATTCACCGTATTTTATAAAAAATATAATTTTTAGTAAAATAAATTTTATATTATTATTTTCAATTTCACCTTCTATTTTTTCAATTTCTTGCTTAATTCTCACTTTACTCTTTAAGTTTTGGGCAATTTCAATTTTACATAAATGGATTTTTGAAAATAAAAGTGCAGAAGGATCATTGTTTTTTGAAGTAATAGCATTATATTTAGCAAGTGCTTCGCGGGCATTAGAAAAATCTCCCACGGCATAATAATATTCTGAAAAACCCTGATAATAAGAAAGATCAAAGGTTGGATTTTTTACTATATCTCTAAGATGTTTAGCATTACTAAGTGCTTGCTTTGCTTTTTTCAGTTCCATTAACTTGACAAACATTTCAGATATATTAATATGCAGTGCTAAGATCATTAGTTGATCATTTACCCCCTTACCAATTTTTAACGCATTTTCAAAATGAAATAATACCCGACTCAAATGCCCTCTGTGTTTTAATATCATGCCCAAAGCAAAGAAACCGTATAATAATCCCCACCTATCTCCTATTTTTTTACTGATCCCAATGCTTTTTTTTATTAAGATTTCACCATCTCTATCTCTATTGGTAAGGACATATAATCTGCTTAAATTATAATAAAGGGTATTAAGTCCATTGATATCCCCTATCTTTTTCTTTATTCTTTGACTTTTAATATATAATAACTCTGCATTATCATTTTCGTTTAAATGGGTGTAAATATTTGCCAGTGTGGAATAGTAAGCGGATTTGTTCAATAATTCAAAATTCTTAATACTTATCTCTTTTTCTAATATATTTTTAGCCTTTTCAAATTTTCCCATTCTTCCATAGCTGATAGCATATCTTAACATTAGGGAATTTTTATTGCTTTTCAGCTTATCGGGGAATTGCCTTATTAATTCAGCAAGCTCCTCTTCGATCTCAATACTTTTTAAAATATTTCCTTTTCCCGAATTGAGAGAAGCCATGACCATCAGATTATCGAAGTACTCATTTAAATATTTCTTTAATGTTGCGGATGTCAAGTTCTTTTTAGCTACTTCCAACCCTTTATCATACTTTCCTAATTTATAATATAAATTACATATTCGTGTTCTAATAGATATTTTTTTTCTTTCATTGGAAGCAAATTTTACCTTTATGCTCTGAAATTCTTCCATAGCACCTTTAAAATTTCCTAATAATGTAAAGAGCTTCGCACGGTTCACAAGTGCTGAATAATATAATTCCCGGTGGCCTGAATTATCCATAATAATACCGATTGCAATTAAAAGAATATTGATCTCTCATGGGTTTATTTTATCATTAAATCCATATTTTTCAAAATATCTTTGCTTTCATTCCAATGAAATAGTCGTTTAACGGTTTTGCTCATATAAAATTCGCTGTCAAGACCTATACCAAAATTAAATGACGGCTTATTTTTTAAATCAGTTTTGATTGAAACTTCAAAAAATATCGGGATTTGAAATAACAATTTTATTTCTTGAGCAATAGAAATTTCCATTGAATAATCCCTGTAATAGAATTCATCAAAAATTATTGAATATTCATAAGAACCCGAAATTTTAATAAAAAGATCCTGAAAATAAATATTAGGATTCCATAGTCCCTTATGAAATTTAAATAATCTTTTGCCTATCTCCAATCTCCCAATTAGATATTTATATGAATCCTTTATCAATGATATAGAACTATAACGGTATTTAAGAAAAATATTGGCGAAAAATTTGTCATAGTAGTGATAGAAAAGATTGTTTTCCACAATATAATCTTGCGTACTATAGTTAAAAGTAATATGGTAGTCCGAACTGGTATCTGAAAATGTTACAGATTCATAGCTTTTACTGCTGTTCAAATAAATATTATATGTAAAAAAGAGCTTTTCCGCAAAGAAATTTAATGTACCGCCAAAGCCGGAACTGTCAACATAATTCTCAAAATCACAACTAAAATAGAGAGCATAGTTAGTATTCGGTGAATAAAAATAGAAAGGTAATCCCATAGCGAATTCTTGGATTAATTTATTCTCGGTTGAATATAAGTAGGTATATATTGGTTTAAATATTTTTGTATATAGATTCAATTCAATTTCCGTTTTATCCTCATGAGTAAATAAAAGATCATAATTTATTGAACTCAGGGTATTTTCTCCCATAAAATATAATCCGTAGAACATTCGGTCTGAATCAGGAAGATAGAAAGGGAATCGTATTTTGGGAAAAAGACCCAAAAGATGGGTTTGTAAATTATTGAGATTTTCTCTTTCCATAAAATTCTCAGTATTATTGTTTGATAAAAATTGAATTTTATTGGTTCTATTTTGAAAATTTACTGTAAGTTTTGTATCATTTTCTTTTTCATAGATATCAAACCCGTTAGAATTCAAACCAACATAATATAAATTATTTTTATAAATTACACCTTCATCTTGATAAATTCCCTTACTTATCTGAAAGACCTCTCCTGTTTGCAGATCGTAATAATAAAGATGGTGCTCATTGTCTTTATTGCTCATAAAAATAATTTTATTATCTATAATT
>JAGGYO010000305.1 GCA_021162505.1 bacterium | reverse complement strand
TTCGATTCATTAATCGGTTCGATATCTGTACTGTTAATGCTCCAACAATCAATGGTATCTGCTCCCTTAAACCACCTTTTTGCCACTATTTTAAACGAGGTTGTAGCCGTCGAAGGCACTACTTTCAGGTAGTAATATTCCCTGCCCTTTACATATAGCTTATCAGTAGAATCGGTAGCAACATTCAAATTTTTATCTGTATAATATTCTTTATCATTCCCATCATCAAAACCTGGCAGTAAATTTATAGTCGAACAGTAAGCATTATTCTCGCTGAAAAACTGCTCCTGAGCCATCTGGGCTGCTTTCAGGCCAATAATGGCATCAGCCTGTTTACTACGATTGACATAATTATGATAAGCTGGAATCGCAACTGAAGCCAGAATTCCTAAAATTGCGACAACAATCATTAGTTCCACTAATGTGTAACCTGATTGTTTGTCTAACTTAATGGATTTTTTAACTGTTTTTTTTACATATTTCATTGTTTCCCCCTCTATTCACCTGACTAATTGAAGAAGCAGAATCACTGCCACCAATTTTTTCCGCCACACTAATCATGCCAAGCAATTTATTTTTATGAGGATAACCTGGATACATTTTTAAAACCTTTCGAAAAGCAACTACCGCTTCTTTACCATTACCTTTAGCCATACAATACAATCCACGATTAACCCAGAGTTGGGCAAAACCTGGATCCAAGGTAATTGCCTGGTCAATTTCTCTTATCGCTGCTTCAAATTTACCGTTTTTATACAGCAACCAGGAACTTAAAATATAAACATCAGCTGAATCCGGAAATAAATCCCTAGCCCTGGTTAACGCAAAATTAACCACACTATCAGCAGAAATATGTGTTTTTTCCAATAAATACGCTATTGCCATGTAAAAATTAAATCTACTGTTAAATGCGTGAAAAACATATTTAGATTTCAATGTTCCCTTATCTTTTTGTTTACTATTTGCTAACCTGAAATCATTGATCTCTTGTTTTATTTTTTTGCATTTTGCAGAATCAGGATATTCATTCAAGCCGACTTGACAATATTTATATGCCTGGTCATAATCATTGAGAGAATAAAAAATATTTGCCATTTTTTCAGGTATAGCAACCGGGCTGTCTGAATCAATATTCAACTTTTCGGCTATCTTGCCTCCTATTTTTGCCGCTTCCTGTAAACTTTTGATAATTTTTGCTTCTACAAGTGGCTTATAAGGCATATCTTCACAGATGGCTAAAAAGGAAAGTGATTGTAAAAACTTATTATAGGCCAACAATATTTTTTTCTCATGAAGATAAATATCCCCCATTTCCACTAAAAAACTCCAGTAAGAATTTTTTTTAGCCCACTTAGGAGCCTCCTTCAATAGCTTCTCTCCTTCTTTAATCGCTTTGGAATAATTTTCTTTATTCGCTTCACTGGATATAATATTTGCCGCTGACACCCAATACTCTTCATAACCTTTTATACCGAGGGAAATCGCTTTTTCCGATTCTCTAATAGCTTTGTCGTATTCCCCTATACCAGCATAGGCATTAGCTAAATTAGAATGATTTCGCGCTTTCATCGGAGCCTTTTTAACGCAATCCTGATAAAGGGTAACGGCATCCTGCCAAGCCATATTACGTGAATAAGTCAACATCGAAAATATCGAAAACAGGATAAAGGCAAATGCCAGCGCACATTTATCCGGTGAGTAAATTTTATTTATTTGGACAATTCTCTTGACCGCCATATATCCAGCAAGCACCAAACTTACATAAAACCCCACGGATGGCAGATAAAGTCGATGTTCAAACATCAACTCTAAAGGAATAAAGGTGGATTCAATCAGCAGGTTGATAAAAAACCAAAAAATTCCAAAAGCAATAAGAGGATCTTTTTTCCGGGCTATCCAGCCTAGACAGATGATAAACAATAAAAAAAATAAAGAAAACAGGGTGGTTAATGGCGAAAACAAAGAAGTGGAAAGTAATACATCATGTTCAAAATTCATAAAACAGGGTAAAGGAAACAATAAAAGAAATATATAGGAGGTCACCACCCGAAGTTCCGTCAAAAGTCTCTGACTCAAAGTAAAATGGCGATGATCATACCCCTGAAGAATTCCTGGAACGACCTTTATGAAAACTACGGAAAAAATAAACCCGACCAATATTGAAAAAAATAATACTCTTTTTTTAGAAAATAGTTTCTTAAGATCAATAGTGTTAACGAGCGTAAACTCCGCAACCAGGATAAGCAGTGGCAAGGTCGCACTGTTTTGCTTACTGAAAAAAGCTAAAAGGGCAGAAACAAAAGAGAAGAAGTAATAAGGCAAATACTTATAATGAAATCCATATAATACCTGTTTCAGCCTGGCAAAAAGATAAAAAGCAATAGATAAAACATAAAATAATGCTGCCAGCGATGTCATCCGCTGCACCAGATAGGTTACGGCATTAGTTTGAACCGGGTTCAAGGCCCACAAGCCGGCAATCAGAAAAGGCAATAACGGAGTAGGATATTTTTTCTCACCGTTATATATCGGATTAATTTTTGGAAAACGGAAAATAACCAGTAGAAGGAATAAAATCGATAATACCGAACAGAAATGGATTACAAGATTGGTTATATGAAAAACAACAATATTACCCTGACCCCATTTATGATTAAGAGCAAACGTAAACATGGGGACAAACCGGCTTATGCCGAATTTTGTCTGAACAATTTTTCCCAGTGAATCAAAGGAAAAAGAAGAAAAATAAACATTAGGTTCAATAATGAAGGTATGAAAATCATCTAAAACAGGAGGGGAAAAAAAGGTATTGGAATAAGCGGAAAAGAGCAAAACGTAAAGCAGCGCTAAACATATAAACCATCTGCTTTTTCTTCCAGGTAAAAAATTAATCTTTTCCAACATTTTCCTTTGCACCATAAAACATAACATGAGGGATGCCGGCAGCATCCCTCATGTTATGCCTATTAAAATAAAGTGAAATTATCAGTCTATACCCAAAGCGTCTGCCAAACCTCCAGTATAAATATAGTGGGTAATTTTACCATTATCAATCTGGGGTTCAGCATCTATTGTTGCGCCATAAGCGGAGATCAACCCTGAAAGCTGGGTAGTACTCTGGAGAATGAACTCTAACGTTGGTGGATCACCCGCTACATAAGCGTAATGAACATGATGAGTATTTGCATCAGCATCGAAATTTAAAGCCTCCGAATCCCCCGGCATCCTATTCTTTAAAGAATAAAAATTGGCAAAACTGTTTTGAACCGCATGAATTGTAGGCAAGGCAAGACTAGTAAACCTGGCCTTCTGCACATAATTCCGGTACATGGGAATCGCCACCGCGGCCAGGATACCGATGATCGCGACAACAATCATCAATTCAATCAGGGTAAAACCTTTTTTGTTCTTTCTGAGTTTCATCATGGTCTTGTTCCTCCTTCTTCCATTAATAAAATTGTTAACACCCTTCTAATGATACAAACAGATGACTACTTTTTCACCACCTTTCGTCGCTCTTACCCACAAACTTTATCACTTTTTTGATGGC
>JAGGYO010000256.1 GCA_021162505.1 bacterium | reverse complement strand
TCCTTTATCAACCAGAGTATATGTTCAATATCATCTTCAAATGTCACATCATATTCAGGTGTATTTTTTTGGATCTCTTTGATGATATTGTTTATTTCATCTCTATGTTTATAGGTTAAAAATATGGGTCCTGCATGAGCACCTTGTGTCATTACATGTTTTGTTCTGTCCTTTACCTTTGCAACCCTCGTATGTTCATGTTTTTTGATCTTATCCTCATCATATTCGATTGCAGATGCAAGACAAACGATCCCCGTTTGAAATATTTCACCCATTTTCTGACTGTAAACATAAAGCATTGGCTTATTGTCCTGAAAAAGAATTCCTTCTTTAATAAGATTTCTTAAATTCTCAGCACCTTTTTGGTAAACTTCATCACTATAAAGATCAACATTTTCCGGAAGATCTATCTCCGGTTTTACTACATGTAAAAAAGAAATGGGATTTCCTTTGGTAATTTCTCTTGCCTCTTTTGAATTCAGAACATCATATGGAAATGATGCAACCTTATTTTCCAAGCCCTTTTTGGGTCTAAAACCTTTAAATGCTCTTATTGTAACCATATTAACCTCCAAAAAAAATAATTTATCATATTATATTCTAAATTTCGTTTATTTTCAATAAATATTTTCTAATTCTTTTGGAAGTATTAGTGTAGTAAGTTCTGGGTATAATGAAGAAACCGGAAAAAGAAATGGATTCTTCAGGACCTTTAAAAATATTGTGTCAGGACGCAGTTTTGGGACACACAGTGACAAAGTCACATAATAGGGACATACCTCGGATGTTTAGGTGTGTCCTGACACCTTTGTATTTATGTCCCGCCTTGTTTTCTTCGCATTTTTTTTTGAAACCTTGAACCTTGAACTGTTTAACCCTATTTGGTATCATCCCTAATATGGGTAAACCCTGAGCACAGGCACATCCTTAGGGTGCAACTTGGTTCAGGATGACCAATATGGCAATACTTGTTCATTATTCTTCTTTTTCCAGTCACTCATCTACTCATTCACCCATTCTCTAACTTCTTATTTCTTCCTTTCTTTCTTTCTTAAAAATGCAATAACCTCTTGGTGATAGGTATTGGGAAACATATCAAATCCTACTAGATTATCAATATGATATTTTCCTATGAACTTTTTTAGATCATGTAATAATGCGGGGGGATTACAGGATATATATATCACGAATTTCGCATTCAATGAAGATATTTTTTCAAAAACATAATCCGGCGGATTTGTTCTTGGAGGATCCAATATGACAAGATCCGATTGTAATTTCAATTTCTTAATATAAGTAATAGCCGAATTTACCGATTTCTCGTAAATGGAAATATTTCCCATACCTGAGAACATTCCTCTCATATCATTAACAGCATAAGGAGAATTTTCAACCAAATAAAGCCGATTAAAATATTGTTTAAAATAATAAGAGAAAAAACCCAGGCCAGCGTAAAGATCAATAAGATCACCTGAGATCTTATGTATTTTTATATAGTTCTCAATCGTAAATAACATCTTTTCTGTTGTATATTTATTTGTCTGAATAAATGTCCCGGGGTAAAATTTATATTGAACTTTATTATAACTTACCAAAAGCTTTTTCCCATATACGGAAAACTGCCCTTTTCTTGTATCAGTGATCGTATAAGAAATTATTTTAAAGCGTTTCACCATCTCTTTTACCCGTTTTATTACCCTATCGTTGACACCTCGTACAATAAAATGGATACCCACCCCGTTATCGGCTTCGTAGATCTCAATATTTTCGAACCTCTTTGAAAAATTCCCTTTATTCATCACCATATTATTTATGCGCTTTACAACACGATTGATCTCATCAACTAATATGGGGCAGTTGGTAATGGGAACAAGTCTATTGCTTCTCAATCCCGAATAGGATAAATATCCTTCCGGATTAATATAGAACTTGCTTTTTATTCTGTAATTTTTTCGATCCTCAGAAGGGATGAATGAGATATTTCTAATTATCAATCCTTCCCTTTTAACAAGTTCGTGAAGTATACCTTCTTGCATCTTGATCTGATCATCATATGAGACATTTTTATAGGTGCATCCGCCGCATTTATGGAATATTGGGCAAATAGGACTGGTATTTCTCAGATTTGAGGGAGTGATAAGTTTATTGATCTTTGCATAAAAAAATGTTCTTTGAGCTCTTGTTATTGTAATATCGACAATATCCCCAGGAACTGCCCGTTCTACAAGAACATTTTTTCCATTAGGTAATTTACCAATGCCGTAAATACCATACCCTAATCTTTCTATCTTTATAGAATTAAAATACTTGTCCATATTTATCCAATTTATCTTTAAAAAATCCGCTTTCCTTTCTAAATATATCTGTTAATTTACTCTCAATGATATATTTGCCTTTGTATTTTAAATCAACCGGCTTAGTATTGATGAAATTAAATTTCATAATTTTATTATTATAAATAAAACGGATCTCTCCAACCTTACCATTTTTACTTTTAAATATATATCCATCATATTTACCCAAAGTAAACTTATATTTAAAATATAGGACGCCTTTCAATACACGATTTCCATGTGATCTTTTCTCTATTTTCAATTTCCCTTTGAGAGGAATGATCTTTATGAAACCTTCTTTATTCCATTTCATTGCTTTTTGTTTTTCAGGAAATAATGTAAAGACATTTTTCTTATTCCAAATTTCAACGAATTTTGATGCCGTAAAAAAATAATTTTTACCGGGTATT
>JAGGYO010000107.1 GCA_021162505.1 bacterium | reverse complement strand
TCCTAATACTAAAAAAATTCTTCTGAAAGATTTTAAAAAATTAGTTGAATAGTTTCATTACATTTTTACTTAATCTTACCATATTTGTTTTTCCAATTGATTTTTTTTCTATCAGTTCCCGATTTTCAAAATTTCTCAGTATTCTAAAAACCTTTACTTTAGATAAATTTGTTTTTCGGACTAATTCCGCTTGTGTTATTTCTTTCTCTCCAACTAAGTGATCCAGAACCTTTCTTTCGTCACCTTCAAAGAAATTCAGCAAGATTTTTTCATCAATTTTCTTTTTGTTAAACTTTGGGGATAACAGATAATATATCAACGTTCCTATGAATAAACCTATTGATGCTATAAAGGGTATGAAAAGCGGTATTGGTATAAAACAGCCACACGTATTTCCCGAAGAGATTTGTGTCTGTACGTATAGGGAGCTTACAGATACGACTAATACGAAGATAGATAATATCAATATTCCAAATACAACCTTTTTTGAGTCATTCATGCTATAGTTTCATATTTTGAAACTTAAATATATATATGGTTTCACCTAATGGATGATTATGAAAAAGGTAATGTTAATAATATTAGCGGGATTCATATTAGCTCTTACTATAAGCACAGCGGTGGCGCAGGAAGACAAGATTTGTGCCATTTATTTCACAGGAGTAGGATGTCCGCATTGTGCAAAAACCGACCCTGTTGTTATAAAAGAGCTTACAGATGAATATAATAATCTTGCTATAATAGAGTATGAAATATATCAGACTCGTGGGAATGCACCCTTGCTTCTTAATTATAGTTTCAAATATAAAACAGGAGAAGGAATACCTCTTGTAATTTTTTCGCCTTCGGATTACATAATTGGAGATGAACCAATAATAAAAAATGCAAAAGAAAAACTAAATGAACTGAATAATGGGAACGATTGTCTTACATTGAATGGGGCTATACCATTTGAAAGTTTGAATTTGAATACACTGCCCGGATATCCAAAAATATGGGCGAATGGGAGAGTATTGATTAAGACGGGAAAAGATAATTTGCCTTCAAATGATACTCTTATGAAAAATTTGCTCTTTTCAAATAATCTAAGTGAAATAATTTCAAGCAACAACTTAGAGAATATAAAGCCCTTTCCTGTTCATCTTTCCGGACAGGATGTTTACTTTACAAATGCTGTAAAAATAGGAAACTGGGTAATGGAATATGGAATGAAAGAAAATTCAGGTGAAGAAAAAAACACAGGATATTTATACCTGCTGGCGATTGTAATTGTCTTGTTCGTCATAATAATATTGCTTTATAAGGTGGTGAAGAAATGATTGAGGGATTAACGCTAACAAAGATTATCTCACTTGCAGTAGTTGATGCTGTCAATCCGTGCGCCATCGCAGTTTTAGCTCTGATGCTCATAGCCATAATAACATATAACCCAAGGGACAGAAAAAATGTTCTTCTGGCTGGTTTTGCTTTTGTGTTGTCCGTGTTTGTTATGTACTTTTTTTATGGTTTAATTATAATAAAGTTCCTCCAAATTGTCCAGGCGCTAACTTCCGTGAGGTTGCTTTTATACAAGATACTGGGTGGAATTGCTGTTGTAATCGGGATTTTGGACATCAAAGATTTCTTTTTTTACAAGCCGGGCGGATTTGCAACAGAAATGCCCCTATCTTTGAGACCAAAGGTTAAAAAAATAATTTCCGGGATAACATCCCCAAGAGGAGCCTTTGGTGTTGGGCTGTTTGTAACACTTTTCCTTTTGCCATGTACCATAGGTCCCTACATAATAGCAGGTGGAATACTCTCAATTTTTGAGATTCTAAGTGCAATACCATGGCTGCTTATATACAATATTATTTTTATCTCACCTATGGTGGCAATCACAATTATAGTGTATTGCGGTGTTTCCAGGGTGGAGGATGTTTCGAGCTGGAAAGAAAAAAACATAAGGAAATTGCATTTGGTGGCGGGAATAATAATGTTTCTCTTGGGATTGGGAATGTTGATGGGTTGGATATAATTTTTTATTGACTGAAATATAAGAAATTTTTATGAATATTTTATTGTGGATTTTATTGGCAACATTCTTGGATTCTTTAGTAGCCCTTATAGGAGTTTTCACTCTTGGAATCAAGCAAAAAACACTTTCCAAAATCATTTTTATGCTTGTGGCATTCTCTACCGGCTCTCTATTAGCGGGTGGTTTGTTTCATCTTTTGGCTGAATCCCTGGAAAAAATATCTGTCTTTAATTCATTCCTTTTGTTCATAATTGGTTTTTCTGTCTTTTTCTTAATGGAGAAATTCCTTCATTGGCGTCATTGCCATGAAAAGAAATGCAAGGTACACCCATTTACATTTTTAATTTTATTTGGTGATGGAATACATAATTTTATAGATGGTCTGGTTATTGGCGTAAGTTTCTTGGTTGATGTAAATTTTGGAATAATAACCACGCTGATGATAATATCACATGAGATTCCACAGGAATTGGGAGATTTTGGTGTATTGCTGTATGGCGGAATGAAGAAAAGAAATGCTATAATTTATAATTTTATTTCTCAATTAACCTGCGTTCTTGGTGGATTGCTTGGATTTTTCTTTTATTCAATACCTGATTTCATATCAATTGTCCTTCCATTTGCTGCTGGTGGTTTTATATACATATCTGCATCGGACCTTATTCCAGAGCTCCATAAGGAAGTTGACACGAAGAGGTCTGTCCTTTCTTTCATATTTTTTTCTATAGGAGT
>JAGGYO010000117.1 GCA_021162505.1 bacterium | reverse complement strand
GGGAAAATTCTGCCTCTTTTCGGGGAATTGAAGTATTTTACCGTATCGTTTGCGTCGACAAAAGAAATATCCACAGTTAAATTGTCCATTATCTTTTCAATTGTTTCTATTGGTAAGCTCTTTAAGTTCATAAGACCTCCTTATTTGTTAAAAATATCCGAGATTATCACATTCTTCTTTAACATCAGCCCATTCCTCATCGGTAAATGTTTCAAGAGCGGCGGGATAAAGTATGTTCTCCTCTTTTCGTGTATGGTTTGCAAAAGTTTCTATTAGGAGAACAATCACTCCTTGAAGTTCCGAAACAAAATCCTTGTAGTTCATAGTCCCGAATTTATCGAGTGTTTTTAAAATCTTTTTCTTGTCGTCCTTCATTTCCGTATGTTCATTCCACATGATTTTCGGAGCTTCTTCAACACCGTGTCGTTCGAGAATAGGAAACAGCGTGTTTTCCTGTCGTATATTGTGATTTTCCGCTTCCATAAGTTTATCTGCAATTTCCTTCATTTCTTTGTATTCATCCGCAATGTCATCGAATCCTTTTTTATCTTTAATCGATTTTACTATGTCGTAAAATCGGTTCATCAGAGCCAATATTTCCCTGTGATCCTCCTGAAATCTGTGGATTGGATGATCTTCGGGTACGGATAAGTCGGGATTCTCGATCTGATCTTTGAAAAGCTCGAGATGAATATCGCATGCAGATGCTATATCATCAAGGGAATAGCCTTCCTGAACAAGCTCCCCTTCGGCTATTGCAATTATGAGAGGATCAGCCTTGTCGAGAGTATCTTTGAATTGTTTTTTTAACTTTTCTAGCTCTTCAGGAGATTCTTCTTTCTTTAAGGATTTTAAAATTTCCTTTATCTTGTCTTTTGCTTCTTTAAAATTTCCTTTTCCTTTATTGAATTTTACTTCCATATTTACCTCCGGTAAAAATACTGATTTTTGTCTTTTTAAAATAATCTTTAAAATCATTTTTCATTTTTGTGAATAACCCGTTGTAAATACACCGGTCAAAAGGACATGTTACTCTATTTAGAGGGCATGTTGTTTCACTTATCGGTCCTTCGATTGATTCATATATATCAAGTAATGAGATTGAGGCTGGCTCTCTTTTAATAATATAACCTCCTCCCGGTCCTTTTCGCGATTTTATAAATCCTTTCTTTGCAAGAATCTGCAAGATCTTATGAAGATGGTGGGGAGAGGCTTGGATGCGTTTTGCAAGTGTATCAACATTTAATGTTTTTCCCTCTCCGCTATCGGCAATTAGCACAAGGCTGTAGATTGCGATTTCAACCGATTCGGGCATGTTAATTATATTACTCATAATAACCTCTCATTATAGTGGTATTATAATACTAAATTACTAATATGTCAAGGGGGTAATTTTATAAGAAGCAGGATATGTCCAAGTTCATTGTGAGGTATGGAAATTCCGAATTTCTATTTTTTAAAACTTTCTTCAATAATTCTTACTTCTTTTACTTCATTTTTCATTTTATTGAGGTTTTTACGCACCGGATGATCTTGATTGGAAAATCTGCGATAAACATTTTCTATTATTTTTTGTTTTTCAGTATCAGTCATATTATCGGTTATGGGGGTTAAATTACCGAGATATTTGATTATTTCGCAATCCGCCTTTTTTATTTCCTCTTTGAAATAAAGTTCGTAAACCATTCCGTCGATTATCTCTTCAAACAGTTCCCCTCTATGAGAGGGGTGTCCGGAGGACAGGGTGTGTTCCCCTCTATGAGAGGGGTGTCCGAAGGACAGGGTGTTTATAACATACCCCTTAAGTACAATCAAAACCGAATTAAGATTATTTCTAATATCAACATCTTTAAAATGAATTACATTCAAACCAAGACTTTTAAGATATTCATCTCTTTGAGTATCATATTCTACCTTATTATCGTGACTGCCGCCATCTATCTCTACAACCAAATCAATAGCCGGACAGTAAAAATCAACAATATAATTACCTATGATTTTTTGACGGTGAAAATCCAAACCGAGAAATTGCTTGTTCTTCACGGCTTTCCAAAATAAAACTTCCGATAATATTCCTTGCTTTCGTAATGCTTTTGCACGTTCTTTGAGTTCGGGGTTGTAGGGTAGTTGTTTGTATTTTTTTAACACCCCGTCAGGCTTCGCCTGCCACCCCTCTATAAGAGGGGAATTTAACACCCCGTCAGACTGCGTCTGCCACCCCTCTATGAGAGGGGAATTTTTTAGGAAAAGGATATAATCTACAAGGATTTCAAAGGGTTTTTGTTCGGATTCGGGGATTTGTGGAATGGGAAACTTTAACAATGCATGTTTGTTATATTGAAAACCTTTTGTTCCCAATGATACGCTAGAATAAATATTTTTATACGCAAAAAATAGAAACTTTGAATTTAACAATGCAATCAAAAATTTTGTTTTTCTTGAGATTAAAATAAATGCTGTCTTTTCAATAAAAAAGTGTTGATTATCATAATAAAAATTGGCTTCTAATGTCGTTTCAGGATAGACTATCTTCTCTTTTTCAAATTCTCTATAGTAAGCAATTTGGTCTTGTGTCTCAAACCATTTATTACCAGTTTTTTTTCTTGTCTTTTGTTTTCTTCCATCATCATCAATAAAAGTTTCACCAGTTTGTTTAATTTTTGGTAAAAATTGTTCAAGATATTCTTTTATTGCAGGATAATCATCAATATTTAAATTTAATGCAGGGAATGTTGCAATCAGCCACAAATCGGCAAATTCCGCTTTGTATCTTTTTATATCTCTTCCACGCAAAATGGGTTTTATAATTTCTGCAGATTTCGGGTCTTTGGCAATAAGTTCATCTTTTGTTTTGCCGTCTATAATAAATGCTTCGTTATAACCTGTTTTTATTCCATAATTTATCTGTATATCCCAATCTTTAAGAGGAGTGCCAACAGCCTCTATTCTTTCTTTTATTTTTCGTTCTTCAGGTGATAATATTATCCAACTATCCTCGCTTAAGTTTGTTAATACTGTAAAATCTTCATCTGCAAGAGTTTCTATCTCCTTATCTTTCGTTAATGTAAGCGCTTTTAAATCGGTTCTATCACTATTTGATTTTTGCACAAGCAGAATATTTGTATCTACTGTGGCAGAGCTGAAAACGCCCGGACCTAAATCGATAAGAATTTGCGGATTATATTTACCGAGGAATTTTCGCAATGATTTGCCATAATTTGCCCGCATCCATTTATTAGAAGTTATAAAAACAAGATTTCCCTTGTTGTGCAATATGTTTAGACCTTTTTCATAGAATAAAGCATAAATATCCCCTGTTCGTTCAAAGGTTTCAAATTTCAATTTTTTATATAAATCGGCATATTTTCTCTTTTCGTCAAAAGCCTTCTGCAATTGAATATAAGGCGGGTTGCCGATTACCACATCAAAACCGCCCTTTTCATTAAAAACTTCCGAAAAATTAATTGTAAAATCAAAATCAACATTGTATCCCAAATCTTTCTCTGTATTCTTAAATAAGTTAATAATTTTTTCGTCTATTGCCTTCTTTTGTTTTATTTTCTCTTCTCGATCTGTTATTTTAAAATACTCCCTTTTTAATGTTTCAATTTCATTTAGTCCCCTTGGTTTGTATGTGAATCCCATCAGCGAATTTCCGCGAACGATTTTGTACTCAAGGTTTGGCAACGGGTCGATGTGATTTATATTATTTTCATCAACAACCAATGAGAGCCATAATCTTAATTTAGCAATTTCAATGGCTCCGGCATCAATATCCACACCGTAAATGGAATTTTCGATGGCGTTTGCTTTAAAAAAGTAATGTGTTCGATTTTTGTTATTTTTGACAAAGGGGGTTAAAATATTCCGTAATTTTACAATTTCGGTCATCATTCCCACCGGAAAGGCTCCGGAGCCAACAGCAGGGTCGCAAATTTTAATATTTTCAAGTGCTTTATCAATATCTTCAGCCTTATTCCTAATACTTTCAGGCAATATATATTCATTATTTTCCTTTTTAAGTTTGCCTGTCTCTATGGCAACATCATTATCAATAATTTGATCGCCGTATTGAATAAAAGTTTCCAAATCATTTTTTGGAATTTTACTATGAAGCACTGTTTTTAGATAATAAATCAAACTCTTTTGAACCATAAAATGCACAATTTCACGAGGTGTGTAAAAAGCACCTTTACTTTTGCGTTCTTTTACTTCGAGCATTCGTTCAAACACTTTACCGAGCATTTCAGGATCAATTGCAACCTCTTTTTCAAGAGGCTCATCCTCTTTTACCGTAAAGTTATAAAGGTCAAAAACATCAAGAATGCCTGTCCCCTCTTCATCTTCATTACTTTTATTGGAAAAAAGTTTATTTGGAATAATTATGTCTTTGTTTTCCCAATCGTAAAAATTTATAGGATCGAATAAACCACCGTTAAGAAAAGGAATACGGCAATTAAATCTTTCATAAAAATCAGTTGTTCTTTTTCTACTCAATGCATCATAGAATAGAAATTCAAGATAGTCATTAAAGAAATTTTGATTTTTCCTTTTAGCATCTTCAAAAAGATGACGCATAAAATCTCTGTCACCTTCTCCGTATTTTTCACCTTCTCCTAATCCAAGCCATCCTTTTTTCTGCAAAAAATAGAGAAAAACAATCTGACCGAGCAGTTTCTTAGCAAAATTAAGTGTATCAATATTTTTCCGATTAAATTCCTCTTCAAGTCCACGATCTTTTTCAACAATTTTATCAATTTCTTCTTTGATGTTGAAGACAAGCGTTCTATATTTTTCAAAGAACTCATCAGAAATAGTTTCAATATTAAACGCTTCTTCCAAAGAGGAAAGATTAGGCGAATTATCATTTTGTAATAATGGGATTAATTGTTTTTGTGCTGTATGGCTTTTGCCGTTTTCACCAACAAGAAAAGAATAGCGCTTTGCAGGTGTCAATACATCTTTTCCTTTTTTAAGGCTGTATTGCATTTTAATTAACGAAAAGCGCCAATCAGATGAATTCTCCGTATAGAATGCTACCAAAGCGGCGTCTTTAAATTCATTACCTCGAGAGCCGTTCAGATACCAGCGAATAAAATTACGCTGTGAAGTTCTGGCATATTCAATTGAATGTTCTCTTTTTAATTCAACAACCAAAACATCAATGATATTTTCATCTTCATCTTTAAATTTTCCTATACGTTCCATTTTCCTAATTGTGTTTTGAAAACCACGAGGTATTAAATTCCCTTTATATGCTCCACCTTTTCCAAATGGTTTTTCCTCGAGATTTTTAAGCAGATTTTTCATAAAATATGCAAATTTATCTTTATTAAAACGACTTTCAAAAGTTTCTTTTATTATCTTTTTTGCTTCGTATAGTTCCACAATCTATCCTATTTTTTGGTATCCGTAATTTCCCAGTGTCCACCTTTATCGGGACCGACTCGCTTTAATTTTCCTTGTTCTTTTAGTTTGGCAATTTGTTTGGCAACAGCCCTTCTGGTAACGCCAAGTATTTGTGCTAATTCTTCTGTTGTTATTTCTTTATTTTCTATTATTAGGTCTAATATTTTCTGTGAACTTTTCTGTGAACTTTTCTGTGAACTTTTCTGTGAACTTTTCTGTGAACTTTCAAATCTAAATATCATTCTAATAAAGCTATCGCCAAACACAAAACAATCTTTTGAATATGCTTTTAAAATTCGTGGTACTCCCGACCCCAGTTGTTCCACTATATCCAAATCTCTAAAAATACGCATTAACTCTTTGTTTTTGGGCAATGAAAGCCCAGAAAAAAAATCCTTCTTACTCATTCCCTCAAATAATTCACCATAAGAGGTAATTTCCAAACGGTCAGGAAAAATCTCAAATTTAGGTGGGATTTCGCGAGTATAATCATTATGAACAATAGCATTTATTACCGCTTCCCGGATAGCAATAGAATTCCATAAGCGTTTTTCTATTCTTTCTTTTGGTGTGATTTTTGCAAATGTTTTGTTTTCTATTTCCAGTTTATCCAAAACAGCGTTCGCTGCTTTTATAAGAGAACAATATCCATACTCATTATTTTCAATTAAATCAACACGGTCAATGCTTGAATATTTTGCCAGTTTAATAGACATTCCGTTTTTATCAGCCAACAGATAAGCCACATAATTATATTTTCCGTCCTCGGTGAGCAGTTCCAGATTTTGGGCAAAATTATCATTAAGAACCAATCCTTTTGCTTCGTAATATATCTTTAGTTGAGCAAAAGTTAAATCCTGCCGTGGTGAAACGATTTTTCCAATTGAATTGCGCGTTCGTTTAGCAAATAAATTTTCTATCATCCGTACCGGCATTGGCTCCGCAGCGGAGCCGACACGAATAAAACAACCCTTTTCGCTCATTCCCTTCTTGGCAATGTAATAGGGTTTTTCCGAGCCGCTTGCTACAATGATTTTTATAATTTCCTTGTTTTCTTTTTCTTCTACCACCACGTCAAATAAGCCCATACAAGACGGTAGAATATTGTTTTTCAAACGGTCTTTGATTTTTAACTGCAATTTATCGGGATTTTCTATACCAACAATATGTCCGTTTTTATCTATACCAATGTATATGATGCCACCATATTTGTAATTTAAAAACGCGACAACCTCTTTTTCCAAAGCAACGGTTAGTTCTTGCTTAAATTCTATTCTACTATTTTCTTTCATAGTAAATATTCCGACAAAATTATTGCTTTTTCACTTCTCATTGAGATATCTTTTGCCGTTTGGGTTGAATTAAATAATTGATTGGGTAAATTTCCTTTTATAATGTTCAGTATGTCAATTGGGGAAGTTTGTCCCTTTATCTTACTGAAAATAGTTTTTGCAGTTTTCTTTGGCATCGCTCCTTCTTCAATCAATTTTCTGACTCTTTCTATATATCCTTCATCAAAGTCGGTAAAACCGTCATACATTCTCATTTCCTTTGATTTTAGTATTTTTAATATTTTAGTTGCATTGTCACTGCCACCTCTTCTTGTTGCCTGAGGTTCAACTTCATATTCAATTAAATCAGAATCAATTTTAGATTTATTGCGTCCAAGAAGTTCATAAAATTCAGCAGGCAGTTTTTGTGATTTTTCTTTTTTAGTTGATTCGAAGAGTTTTACCGCTGTTAAAAAATCTAATTCCATACTTTCGTTTTTATTTGAAAAGTAGAATTTTTCGAGTTTTCCTTTTCTAAAGTATGTAATGACCGAGTTTTGATAGTTTTGGTATTCCGGAGGAATTTTTCGAGCAACTCTCGCTTTTAGCGGTAAGGATTTAATTTTTGCAAAAAGTTCTTTGTTGTTGTCACGAACATTTTCAATTACTTTAAGATATTGCAATTCACTCTCTTCTTCCTCCCCTACAATAAATTCCTTTGAGGTCAATTTGTTAAACAATTCAAATGATTTTATTTCTTCGCCATCAGTTAAGAGTTTTGCATCATTTCCTAACATTTCTATAAAATAGTTGATTTTTGCAATAGCGGCTTCTTTTAGTTTTATGATATCGTTGGATTCCTCAGTTGGGAAAAAATTGTAAGTAAAGATTTTGTTAAAACGTGTGTCTACTCTATTAACTCTTCCTACTCGCTGGATCATCCGTGTTGGATTCCATGGAATATCATAATTTATTACGACATTAGACTTGTGTAAATTCACGCCTTCTGATAGAACTTCAGTAGTGATTAAAATTCTATATTTATCCTCTTTTTGTCTTGCATTTGCATCAAAATTAGAAATAACTTTTTTCAAATCGGCATTAGATGAACTGCCATGATAAAGAAGAACATTTTCCTTTAATTTATCTTGAAGTTTCGTTTTTAGGTATTCAGCCGTTTCTTTTGATTCCGTAAAGATGATAAACTTGTTTTTTTTGAGAATATTGTCAGATTCTATTTTTTCTAAAAAAGTTTCTAATTTTGGGTCGTAATTGATGTTTTTCCAGAGTTCTTGAACTTTCTTCAATGTCTCCAAATCTTTCATTATATCCTTTTCAAGTTCGTCGGTAAAATCTGTGCTCTTGTACTCTTCGGCTTTTTCATCATCAATCAATTTCTGAATTGCATCAAAATTATCATCAAAATAGTAGTCCATTATTTTTTGCCAATATTTTTTGCTGACATAAACATTGCCTTTCCTGTATGCTTTTAGAAATTTTTCATAAGAGATAATGAACCTATGAAGAGTTTTAGTGAATGCATAAAAACTACTCTCAAGCCTCTTGACCAGTAATCCCTTCATAAATCCTTTCATGTTCCGCTGTGATGTTCTTTCCTTCACTGTTAAACTTTTCTTTAAATAGAGTAACGGGGCATAACGTGCATACTTAAATTCCGTAGTATCGGTTATTTTTTTGATTGTCTCATTAAAGATATTATTTAATTCTTCATCAAATTTATAGTATATAGGTTCCGGAGCGGAAATCTCCGGAAATCTTAACCCTTGATTCTTTAAATCTTTTTTAAAATACTTCTCAATTTCGGATCTTGTCCTGCGAACCATTAAGTACTTTAATACTTTATCTCTTATTTGAACAGCATTATCCTTAACTGTTTCCATATATTCTTCATAATTTTCTTTTCTGTCCAGATTTTTAAGTCTATTTTGCAGTCCCCTAAAAAATTTATCGAGATTTTTAACACCCGGAATTGTGCTGTTCTTTGCTTTTTGAAATAGTTTTATCTGCGAGAGAATATCCAGGGGCGAATTGTTTAATGGTGTTGCCGTGACTAATATTACTCGTTTTCCGCGACAAATTGTGGCAAGTTCTTCATAGCTAATAGTATTTTCATTCCTAAACTTATGAGCTTCATCAATTATTACATTTTCATATCGTTCAGTTCCCCGTTCAATAATTTTATCTAAATTTCCAACCGATTCAAAATCAGCAGCGACTTTGAAATCAGAAAATACATTAAGCCAGGAGCCGGGATTATCTTTGTTTAAGAGGGATGGGGATGCTATTACGAGATTCCTACCTGGAAGCTGGTTCACTAACATTGCCGCCATATACGTTTTCCCAAGCCCTACAACATCAGCGAGAAAAACTCCACCATACTCTTCCAATATTCTCTTAGCATTTATTACCGCTTGTTCCTGATATTTAAGCCGCATAAAATTATCAGGTAAATTTTGATAGAACAGGTCAGTGTTTAAACTTAAATCTACTTTAAAATATTCATACAATAATTTCAGATATAATTCATAAGGTGTAATGTTTTCATTCAGATGTGTTTTTGTCGTTACAGTTTGTACATAGAGTTCATTAATATCCACTGCTTCTGACCAGAGTCTTTCGAACTTGTCTAATGCGTATTGAACATCCGTGCTATTTTTTAGTTGTACATTAAACTCGTAGTTAGCGGATAAACCTGATTCTGAAAAGTTGCTTGAACCCGTTATTACATTTCCAAAGTCACGGTCATCGTCAAAATATCTGCTGATATAAACCTTAGCATGTATTTTATTGCTTGGGTGAGCTTTAATTTCAATTTTTCCGGACTTTAGCCATTCTATGAATTTTAATACTCCTTCTTCCACTTCCAGAGTATCTTCGCTTTTTTCCAGCTCTTTGATAATTTGATTTTCAATTATTCTTTTTGTCTCAACATGTGTTTTGAAACCAAGTTCGTTTTGAGCCCTACTTGTTTCTATTATATCAAGCGTTTTTTGATCCGTATTTAGCCCGACGAGTATTCTAATATTTTCTATCTTTTCAAATGAGTTATACAGTTGATGAAAACCACTTATTCTAAAATATCCAACTATAACATCAAAAAAACGCACTGTTTTCAATATAGTTTTGAATCTTTCTAACAATGTATTTCCGTTTTCATTAGTAAAAAATGTTAAATCATTATATTTAATATTTCCATTCATACTTATAATTACTCCTTTCAAGGATTATAGATTCAATCAATATACCTATGATAAACAAATTGTAACACAATTAAATACTAACAAATAAACTTAAAAGCGTCAATTTTTATTTTGTTCTTAACTAGGAGGAATAGGGAAAAAATTATTGACGGTTTATCTTTTATTCTATATAATAACTTTAATGGATGTAAATCATAAAACTACGGTTCCATTTATAGAAAGAGATTTAATAATCCCTGAGAGAGTTCAGAATAAGTTATTACGAAAAAAGCCCGGGATTATATATATTGTAGGCGGAGCAGGATTCGGAAAAACATCACTATTAAAAGTCTTATATGCAAAATCTGTCAAAAACGAGGAAAATATCTGGTACAATATTGATACTGGTGATATAGATACGGATGGATTTTTAAATAATTTATATAGTATATTAAAATCAAGATTCAATTTAAAAAAGAAACCGAAAGAAAATTATTCGGATTACATAATTCGAGTTTTGAATGAAAGATTATCTAATGGTATAATTTTCTTTGATAATGTACACAACTTAGGCCCAAACAGTGAAATAAAACTTTATTATATTATACAAAATACCCCTCAAGTGAGATACATCATATCGAAAAGACCTTCTCAGGTTACTAATGTAAAAGAGATATTGTACAACCCTAAAAGTTTGGTTTTAACCGAAGAAGATTTAAATTTCACTATCAATGATATAAAAAAGATATTAAAAATAATGAAACTACCATTGAAATATGCAAAATTAATTCATTGGCAATCGAGAGGATATCCTTTTTCGTCGAAATTAATGATATATAGTTGCAAAGGGAATAAAAACAATAAATTTCTCGCCGGGAAGAAAATGGAATTATTGTTTGATGGGATTCTGTCACAGTTTAAAGATAATGAGAAAGAATTGATGATATTGTCTTCTCTTATTCCTGATGCCGCTTTTCCCATGCTGGTAAACAAAATCAAAGATTTTCCATCCATAGACAAATTGAGAAGAAAGGGGGTTCCTATAGTTGTTTTTAGGGATACTTTTCAATATCATATAAATTTCAACAACTTTTTAAAGAGAAAATCAGTCGAAATTGATATTGACAAAAGGAACGGTTTTTTTAAAGATCTATTAAAAAAAACAAGAAAAAAAGAAATAAAGTACATTTTGCTATATATGCTAAGAGATTATAGAACATTGGAAAATGAAATATCAAATTTAAAATTCTCAAAATTATATAGAGAAATATTCAGTAACGTTTTTTTAATTGATTCCGGAACGCTGGATAAAAACGAAGCCCTTGAAAAAATAGAGAGGTTTCCGCATTTGTATTTATTCTTTTCTTATATGTATGCTCAAGAGATGAATGAAATTCAATTTACTCCTGAAACAAAGAATAAGATAATTTCAAACTTGATAGACTATTTAGACAATTTTAATGAAGATTGGAAAGAGATGGCATATACAATGATTGTAGGTTTTGCTTTTGAGAATCAAGATATTGAAACAGTTAAAAAATACGGGGAATTTTTAACAAAAGCAGAACATAACAGAGGAATTGTTGCAGTAGGAATAGGAAGTTATGCACAAATGCTTGCCGCGACGGGAGACATAGAGAGGGCGAATAAATTATGGAATATAGCAAAGGAATGGGGGAAAAAGTATGACGGAATATTTGCCGTTTTGAATGCAATTTTGGGGAATATAGAATATCTGATTAATGTGGCAGAAGATTATGAAGGGGCATTTCCCCTTATAATGGAGGGTGCTAACTACGCAAAAGAGAGAAACTTGTTAAATGCTCAATACTATTTGTATAAACAAAGTGCGGAATATTATTTGTTCAAAAAAGATTACAATAAGGTTAAAATATATGTAAATCGTGCCATGGAAATTGCAGATTATTTTAATATTAAAGACTGGAAAATATTTCTCTATTTAATTCTTTTCAAAATGTATGATAATGAGAGAGATATTAAATCAATGGAAGAGATTGTGAATAACCTATCAAACAACTATTCTTCCGAAGGTTCATGTGGGGTTGGTATAATTAATTATTTAAATGCGAGGTTATATTTCAGAAGAGGGAATTATTCCACGGCATTGAGATTGGCTGATAGTGCATTAGAAAGCCAACAATATTACCCATTGAATGAGGATGAAATTATATTAACAAAAATATATGCTTTAATGGAAGATGGAAAATTGGAGAAAGCAAAAAATGAAGTAATAAATTTGATTAAAAAGAGTGAGTCCCTGGGAAAGACAAGAAGTTTGATAAAATATTATGGTATATTATATAGAATTGATGGAAATAAAAAGAGTTTGAAAAATATATCTACTCTAATGATGAAAAATAATTTTTGGAGTAGTGATTCATTCTTAAAAGATAATGTGGATTTATTATATGCCTTGTATAATGAAAAAATAGATGCTGATATTGTAAAGCAAAAATTAAAAGAGATAAATGAGTTTAATAGAATTGAGCTTCTTGGAAACGCAAGAATGATATTAACAGGAAAAATTAGAGTTTTGACGGAGAAAAAACCGGTTGAATTGTTAGTTATTTTATTGATGAATTACAAAAAAATGTTGAATAGAGATAGAATTATAGAGTGGTTATATCCGGATTATGAAGGGAATGGTGGACTTAAGAAAGCTAAGGATAATTTGAGAAAGACTGTATCAAGATTAAACAAGATTTTAGGTAATAAATATATTAAAGCAATAATTTCTAAAGATGGAGGATACATTCTCGATTTTGATGGCGATTATACCGTAGATCTCATTGAATTCACTGATTATGCTGATAATGGAATAGACAATAATAATGTAGAATATCTTGTTAGGGCTTATAATCTCTATTCCGGAAAACTTTTAAACAATTTTCAATATGTCGTAGATAAGGTTCAAGAATATAGAGAAGATATTAACAACAAATTTATAGTTATATGCGAAAAATTGAAAGAAAACAGGAACATAAATAAATTTCATATTAATGAAATTGATATAGAAAAAAAACTCAAAAATATGGAACTGTAAAGATTCGGGGAAATTTCACACCTTTTTCACATTTAATAATTTAAAATATTTTTAAGGTTTGATCAGTTACGAAAGGTCAAACTTAGATGTATTTTGCAAAGGAGGTTTTCTATGAGAAAATTTCAAATAATCGCAGCATTAGTAATTGTTGTATTTCTTATTGGTTTTATCGGATGTAGCAAAAATAGCCCTCCGGCAGTTCCTACCTTAATCTCCCCGAGTAATAATGCTACAGGAATCTCAAAGGATAATCTTTCTCTTAAATGGTCGTGTGATGATCCGAATGGAGATGC
>JAGGYO010000318.1 GCA_021162505.1 bacterium | reverse complement strand
ATACAGAAGAAAAATCATACAAAAAGAAATAAATGAAAGAGAATATTCAAAAATAAAAGGAAAGGAATTTCTGAAAATTTATGATAATCTAATTGAAAAATATAAAATTCCTCTTAAACAGAAAAAATCTTCAACTTTTCTTGAAAAATGGTATTTGCAAATGGTAAGGGATGAAATTGATTTTGTATTTGAGCAAATTAAAAAAGTTAAGAATCCACAAACTAAAAAAGTATTAGCAATTATTTTAAGCAGGACTATTCGCTCTTGTAGAGCAACAACACATTCTGATTTAGCTTCTTTAAAAGAGCCGATAATAACCACATACTATTGTAAAAAACACGGGAAAATATGTAAACCCCTATTTTCTATATTCAGTTGGTGGGATAGGTATGGAAAAGATACAATAAATAGACTAAATCAATTTGATAGATTAAGAACAAATACTTACCAAAAATGTCTTACAGGTGACAGTAGAACTATGGATATTTTTTTAGAATTAAAAAAGAAAAATAAAGCTTTTGGTGAATTGACAGAAAAGAAAAAGATAAAAGGCATTTTTTCCAGTCCTCCTTATGTTGGATTAATAGATTACCATGAACAGCATGCTTATGCATATGATCTTTTTGGATTCGACAGAAAAGATACGCTTGAAATAGGCCGTTTATATGATGGGCAAGGTCAGGAAGCAAGAAAGTCTTACGTTAAAGGAATCTCTGAAGTTTTGAACAATTGTAAGAAATACATGCAATGCGATTATGATATTTTCTTAGTAGCTAATGACAAATATGGGCTTTATCCCAAAATTGCTAAATTAGCAGGAATGAAAATTGTAAACCAGTATAAAAGACCTGTATTAAATAGAGTTGAAAAAGATAGATCTGCATATTCTGAAATTATTTTTCATTTAAAGGAGAAAATTTAATTTTATGTCTATATCATTAAAACAACAACAAATAATAAAAAGTTATTTAACTGAAAAAATTAGAAATAAATTAAACAATTATAATCCCGAAACCCACTCTATGCCATTTCATTATCGCTTGCTTGGTAAAAATAGAATGGCTTTATTTTCTTTTATTCATTCTGTAAATACTATGTTAGGTACTTCTATCTTTGAAAAGGTTGGTGAATTAATATTATCTAATAGAGCACAAGAAGTAAAAAGTCAATATAAAGATTTAGTTGGTTATATTAGCGAGAAAGCAGTTATATGTATTGATACTATTATGAGAGATCTGAAATCAACTCGAAGAACCCCCTGCAAGTTCAAAGAAACAAAAGAGGTTATAGCCGTTGCAAAACAAGGGAATCTGGGAGATAAAATTAAAAAGAGAGTTGATATATATGCAAAAATGGATGATGATACTGAGTATTATTTTGAATTAAAATCTGCAAAGCCTAATATAAATGAATTTACAGGAATAAAAAAACAATTATTAGATTGGGTTGCAATCAGAGGAAGTATATCACAGCCAATTAAAATAAAAACAATTCTTGCTATTCCCTACAATCCTTATGAACCTGAACCTTATCAAAGATGGACATTGCAAGGTCTTTTTGATTTGGAAAACGAAGTTTTAGTAGGAAAAGAATTTTGGGATTTTTTAGGCGGAAGCAACACATATGAAGATTTATTAAATGTGTTTGAAAATGCAGGATTAGAATTGTACGATGAAATTGATGAAAAAATGAAAAATTTATAAAATTTACTGATAGCACAAAATATGTACTGCCTGCTTAAATATACAGAATATATGAAAATTAAACATTGTAACCTGTATAAAGGTAACAGGAGAGGCTTTTTCTTTTTACAAAAAGAGGGAAGGAACCGAAGAGGTAAGATACGAATATATCCAAACTTTCAGGCCAAAGGACTGTTATCGAATAGAACTCGGGAGTTATAAAATGGGGACATTCTTCTTTTGTATCCCCGTATTTCATGCCAGGGAAAAAGTAAAGCGTGTCCCCATTTTATAAAAAGAGTATTTTGTTGATTAAATTTCTTACTCTTTTTGTTAAACGGGGTAATTTCTAAGCTTTAGGAAAATTCCTTACAGAATTTGCTTTAATAAAACATTTCCCAATTTTTCGGGAAGAATCTTTCAGGTAAACAGACAGAGTAAGAAAATAATATTGTTATTTTTTTACTCTGTCTGTTTTGTTTTTTTTGAAAGGTTTTTTAATATTATTTCTATAAGAGCGAATAAATTATTATTGTCGAATTCTGTGTAATTAAAAAAGATAAACTAAGTTATTTAAGAATAAATTATAAAATAAAAAATGTATATTCAAATTAAAATGCTAATGTATTTGTGATTTATTAAGAGAAGAATACTTTATAAGGAGGAATTTGAATGATAGAGACAATTAGAAATATTGGGGAATATGCACTTGAAAAAGAAGAAAAAAGTACCAATAATCCTTTAAAAATTTTAGTAGATAATCCTGCAAATAGATATACCAAAAATATTTTATTTGTTCTTTTAGATGAAGAAAATGGAGAGTTTAAATATCATGGTATAGATACCGAAGAATATTCAAAAGATAAATTAGAAAAATATTTATATAGAAAAGGAGGATATTAAAATGAAATTAAAAGGAAAGAAAATTGCAATTTTAGTTGAAGATTTTTATAATGAGTTAGAATTGTGGTATCCATATTATAGATTATTAGAAGAAGGTGCTGAAGTGAAGCTTGTTGGACCGACAGCCAAAATTTACGAGAGCAAGCACGGACTTCCGGCTGAAGCTGATTTGTCTGCAGCAGACGTAAAAGCAGGGGATTTTCAGGGAATCATAGTTCCTGGAGGTTATGCGCCTGATAAATTACGCCGTTACCCTGCAATTCTTAGTATAGTTCGAGGAGTATTTGAGAAAGGCGGATTAGTATCTTCTATTTGTCACGGAGGTTGGGTACTCATTTCAGCAGGTATTATAAAGGGCAAACGAGCTACTTGCACAAGCGCTATTAAAGATGATTTAATCAATGCCGGAGCAACTTATTTGGATCAGGAAGTAGTAGTGGATGGTAATCTGGTTACTTCTCGTAGTCCCCAAGATCTTCCGTCTTTTCTTCCGGCAATCATTACCGCTTTACAAAACAAATAGGATATTTAAAGGAGATAAATAATGAGATTATCTGGTGGAGTTTTTATGGGAATTATATTTTTAACAGTAGGTATAATTTTACTTCTGAATAGTTTTTTTAACTTTAATATTAATATATTTAAATTAACAATAGGAATTGTTATTGTCTTATTCGGAATATTTGTCCTTTTTAATGGTTTTGGTTTTCAAGATAGCAGAAACATTGTCTTTAGAGAAGGAATAATCAGGGTTTCAGAAGTTCAAGATGAATATAATATTATATTTGCTTCAGGTACAGTCGATTTATCGAAAGTAAAGATAGAAGACGAGGTGAAGAAGATAGAGGTTAATACCATATTCGCAGAGGGAAAAGTTATCCTTAATCCTGATGTCCCAACATTGATTAAAGCGAGTTCTGCCTTTGGTGAATTGGAATTACCGGATAGATCATCAGTGGTATTTAGTTCCCAAAAATATAGGATAGGTGACATTAGCACTAATAAAGGATATTTAGAAATTAAAGCAAGTGCAGTATTTGGTTCTTTGAAATTTATTACTACAAATTAATTTTTGTAGTTTTCCAAAGTGAAAAAAGGATTAGATATTTGTAGTACAAAATAGTCAGGGGTAAATTTTGCCCCTGACTATTTTATCATTAGTTAGGAAAAGATTTTCCTTGTTTACAATATTGATGCTTGGAAGAATTTTTCTAAGGTACAATTATAACTTCTGCTTCACCACTTTCCCTGCAATCCTCTGATTCCTGAGTCACCTCTATCGTATTTCCTAAAGTATGATCAAAATCCTCGGGAAGGTCTGCTTCCGTTAGGGTAAAACTTCCGTTCGCATCAGCAATAGTAGTTGCGGTGTGTCCATCTTTATCGATAACTTTTACGGTTGATCCTGGTTCTACAGCTCCGGCAGCACCGCTAATCACCATTCCTTCGGTTCCAATAGTTCCTCTATTTGCAGTTATCTTGGAAGCATCTGGATTAGGACAAAATGGCTTATCAAAACATCCTGTAAATAGCAAAGTAAGAGAAATAATTATTATCGTACTAATTGTAATAAACTTTTTCATTTTTATCACCTCCTAATAATTTATTTCTATTCGATTGTTATATAAATTTTTAGATTTAGCTATTAGGATTTCATTTTTTGCCCAAATATATCAATTTATTAAAAGTTCTTTATATCTTTATATACGATATAAATT
>JAGGYO010000045.1 GCA_021162505.1 bacterium | reverse complement strand
TCTTATAATTGCAGTGAAGAAAGGGTGCTGGGTGATGAATTCCTATTAAAGCAGGCCTATATCAATCTTTTTACTAATGCTATAGAAGCAATCGAGAAAAAGGGAAATATCACTATTGAAGTTAGCTGTGATGAAAAATATGTATATACCTATTTTAAAAATGATGGACCGCCTATTAAGAATGAAGATATTGAAAAGGTATTTGAGATATATTTCTCGACGAAGAAAACCGGTTCGGGTCTTGGACTAACCATGGTAAAGAGGATCATTGAAGAACATAGCGGTTCTATTGAGATAGAACCCCGAAAAAACGGGACCTCTTTTAAAATATCATTAAGAAGGATATAATGAAATGTGCAATTTGTAAAGCAAAGACCAGTGATCCTTCACATATCTGTCATAAATGCCGTGAAAAAATCTTAAAAAGACCAAGATATCAATGTAAATTTTGCCATACACCCTTAAATATTGATATTGGCTTATGCTATTTCTGTAAGAAGACAAAATATTCTTTTGATGAGATCTTTCATTTGGGATATTATAAAATGGAAATGGGCGATCTTGTAAAAAAAATAAAATTCAGGGAGAGTATAAAACTTGCACATTACCTTGGTATTTTTATGGGTGAAGAATTGCAAAAGAAGTATGAAGAACTTGACTATATTTTTCCAATTCCAATTGGTAATAAAAGATTCCATGAGAGGGGCTTTGATCAGGCATTGGAAATAGCCAAAGGGGTTAGGAAGATTTTGCATTTACCCATTAAAACAAATATAATAAAAAAAAATGAGATAAGTCCACTGGAAGATATGAAAAGGGTAGAGCGCTATAAGACAATGAGCAAGGCATTCTATTTGGATAAGAAAAGTGATGAGTTCAATGGAAAAAATATTCTCATTATCGATGATGTTTTTACAACCGGAGCCACTACCAATAACTTTGCCAAGATATTAAAAAAATTACGGCCAAAAAGGGTCATCGTGAGTGTATTGGCAAGATGAAAAAGAAAGTTTTTATAATTTATTCTTCTGCTGAATGGAGTGATGAGCCATATTTGAATGTTCATCATTATGCAAAGGAACTGAGTAAATTGGGACATAGAGTTATTTTTATTGAGTCAATCGGACTTAGAAAGCCGCAAATAAGCAAAAGCGAATTTGATAAAATGAGGCTTTTCAAAAGATTATTGAAACTAATATTCATGCCTTTAAGAAAAAGGGGAAATATTTTTGTATTAACACCATTCTATTATCCAATAAAAAAATTAAACATATTATTTTCTTTCATATTGAATCTTCAATTGTTCTTTTTATGTAGTATTTTTAAACGGATCCATTGGGTGTTTTTACCTACTTTTGATAGAATTCTTAAAAGAAAAGGCAAAAAGGAACTTTTAATATATCATCCGGTAGACAGATATTCACAAAATCCCGGTGTTAACAAAAAAGAAATTGAGCAAAATGAATTAAGAATAATAAAAAAAGCCGATCTAATTTTTACCACTACATTTACATTAAAAAAGAAATTGGAGGATATCTCAGGAAAGAATGTATATCTTTTAAGAAATAATATTGTAGATTGTACCTTGAAGTATCATAAAATTCTGCCTTTCACTCTTACTGTAAAGCATCCTGCTCTAGTTTATCCGGGGAATCTTGCCTCTTATAATTTGGACTTTACATTGATTACAAATATGGTAAAAAATAATATAAATATAAATTTCTATTTTATTGGTCCAAGAGGGAAGGGGGAAAATGATAAAAATATACCTTTTGAGAGAGAGAAAAATGTTCACTTCATTTCAGAACTTCCGCATAAATTTATGCTGGATATTTTAAAATATTTTGATGCCGGCTTCATGCCTTATGAGATAAATCATAGAACAATATATTCCTTCCCCATGAAATATACAGAATTTTTATTAGCGGGCCTCCCTATTTACACAACAAAACTTCCCACGCTTGTAAATGAAAAATATTTGTTTTTCATTAAAGAAAATGATAAAATAAATATAGAAAAATATTCAAATGCTAAAAGAGGGGAGGTTGTGGGATATGCAAGAAAATTCTGCTGGAGTAAGCGAATTAAAGATGTATTAAAAATAATTGAGGATAATAAATGAGTTGGATATTTTTAATCATAGGTGCAATAATTGGCAATATTCCCGGAGCAATAGTTGGTTATATTATTGGTTCTCTCATTGATGCCGGTATTAAAAAGAACAATGAGAATATCAATAGAGGCAGTTCCGGAAATACCAATCAAAGACCTCATGCAGAGAGACAGAGCGGATTAACCTATGAAGTAAAAAAACTCATTGATGCAATGCTTCTCATAGCCAATGCGGATAATGAGATATCACACGATGAGATTTCATTTGTTATTCATTTCTTTGTGAACAGCGGAGTTTCAAATGTAAATGCTTTGAGTTCATATATCCAACAAAGAATATCAAACATCCCCAATATTTTTACAACTTGTAATGAAATTAATAAATTCTTGAATTATACCGAAAAGCTCTATTTTTTAGATATTTTGTTTAAAATAGCGCTTAGTGATGGATTCATTTCAAATGATGAAGTAAAAAAGATCAGACAGATAGCACATTTATTAAATATTAAGAGCAACGATTTTTTCAGTATTCAAAATCCATATATCCAGGAGAACCAAAAGACGGACAAGGGCTATCGATCCGGTGCTTTTGACCCCTATAAGGTTTTGGGTGTCAGTCAAGATGCTACAAGTGATGAGATAAAAAGGGCATTTAGAAAACTTGCGAAAAAATTTCATCCTGATAAATTGGTAAATGCCGGTGAGGACTTTAAAAAAATGGCTGAAGAGAAGATGAAGGATATTAATAGGGCATATTCACTTCTGAATAATTAATGGGGACGGACGTTGCCTTTGTTGTCTTTTGTATCGTTTAAATTTTATATAAAGATATTTTCCGAGCTCCACATCTCAAGTTCTTTGTCATTCAGAGCAATTGAAAATTGCGTAGGAATCTCATTTTTTTCACTTTTTCACCCTTCATTATTCGTTATTAATTAATATTATTGTCATGTTGAACCGAGCGAAGCGAAGCCCCCAAGGGGTTGTGAAACATCCATTCCTCTTTTATCGTCATTGACTATTTCGCTAATGCGCAGTTTTGGGTGGTTCTCTTTATAATTTAAAATTCCAGGGAAAAAGTTCGGTGAGTGAAAATTCCTTATATTCTCCGTACATATTTACAAGATATATCTTCATCTCACTATTAAATTCAGCCATTACCTGTCGACATGCCCCGCATGGAGGGGTGAAGGTTTCGGTTTCAGTATAAATAAGCAATGTGTCAATATCTTTTTCACCGTTATTGACAGCCTTAAATATGGCTATTCTCTCAGCGCACATGGATAAACCATAAGAAGCATTTTCCACATTGGTTCCGGAATAGATCTTTCCTGATCCTGTTATTAGAGAAGCACCGACATGAAAATTAGAGTATGGAGCATAACTATTTCTCAAAATTCTCTTTGCTTCTTTGAACAATTTCTCAAAAATTTCATCTTTTTTCATAACTACATTATAACATAATTTTTTTTATATCCAAAACGGGCGATTTGAATCATCGAAAAACATCCCGAAACACCCCCCTTTGCATCATTATAATTTCATCCCGAAAGTTGTATAATATACCTCTATTAATGGAGGTTAAAAATGGAGTTAAAAATGGAGACAAGAAAGGAGTTGATAAACAGATTTTCAAAAAGTTATCAAAAAGCAGTAAAATCCCAAAAGGGAAAGATTTTAGACACTTTTGTGGCGGCTAGCGGGTACACAAGACATTATGCATCATATCTGTTAAGGTATAATAATAAAACAATAAAACGGATAATAAATGGAAGATTAGTTATATACAAGGTAAATGTACACAAAAGGAAAAAAAGGCAAGGAAAGCGGATTTATGATGATGAAGTTTATAAAATATTAAGAAAATTATGGTATACAAGTTATTTCTTATGTGGGAAATTGTTTAAAGCAGGAATTCCTGATTATCTTATATCACTTAAAAAGGACAATGATTTTATAATATCCGATGAAGTAAGGTCAAAATTATTAAAGATAAGTTCGCCTACAATAGACAGATTATTGAAAAAAGATAAAGATAAAATGCGAATAAAAGGTATATCTCAAACGAAATCAGGAACATCATTAATCAATCTAATTCCCACAAAAACATTTTCCGAATTAGATAGGGAAAATCCTGGATTTGTAGAAATAGATCTTGTTTCACACTGTGGTGG
>JAGGYO010000010.1 GCA_021162505.1 bacterium | reverse complement strand
GATAGATTCCGTATCAAGTACGGAATGACAAAACATAAATGAAGAATTAAAGAAAATGGAATAACCACAGCACCAAGAAGGTGCTGGATATACCACAGAGCACTGAAATATCAATGAACAATGAATAATGAATAATGAAAGATGAAGAATTAAAGAAAATAGAATAACCACAGAGCACACTGAGATTAAAGAAAAAGGAAAAGAAAAAATAAGTGAAAAGTGAATAGTAAAAGAGAATACTGGATTATCGGGTCAAGCCCGATAATGACAGGAAGCAAATTCGGGTAAATTTCAACAAATAAGATTCCTACGCAATTTCCAATTGCTCTGAATGACGAAATATAGCGATTGGAGGATAGAGGATAGAAAAGAGTTAAAATACATTAGAATAAACAAAAAAGAAAAAAAAGTAACGGAGTCAATTATTTTATTGGAATATTGAAAAAAGAGTGAGCGTTTTCATTCAGCATTTGATTCGTTTTTTCAAAATCCAAATTTTTTAGTGCAGCTATTTTTTCAATGATATATTTTACATAAATTGGTCTATTCAATTTCCCTCTGAAAGGTACGGGTGTCAAGTAAGGACCATCGGTCTCCGCCATTATTCTTGCCATTGGAACATAGGTTGCAACATCCCGCATGGTCTCTGCTTTTTTGAATGTTATAACACCTGTAAATGATATCATATTTCCGAGATCAAGCACTTTTTTCGCTTCATCAGTACCATAGGCAAAACAATGCCACACGATCTTATCATAGGCGAAATTCTTTACAATATCAAAAGTATCTTCAAATGCTTCTCGCGAATGCAAAATAACGGAGATATTCAATTTCTTTGCAATATTCAATTGGAGCTCAAATACCTCGATCTGCTTTTTCTTTTCACAAAAAATATTATAATAATCCAAACCTATTTCCCCTATAATACTGTTTCTTCCCACAATTGAATTTAATTTTTTTTCAATATCATTAATTTCAATATCCTTGCACTCCTCGGGATGAACACCATATGCCGGAATAATGATGGGGTACTTTTCGCTTAATGTCCTCACCTCATCAATGGTATCCATACTAATTGCAGGGGTAATGACAAAAGCCATATCCTCATTTATTTCATCAATTATTTGTGGAAATTGTTCTTTATAACGATCATCATTAAGATGACAATGTGTATCAATGAGACGATCTTTTGAAATATTCATAGGCAAAAATGGAAAAAGCAGTTTGGAGATTCAATGATTCCACTCTATTTACACCTTCGATCTCAACTGTTTTATGACATTTTTCTTCAATTTCTTTGGGAATACCCTGCCCCTCACTACCGAAGAGGAAAATTGCTTTTTCAGGGAAATTGTATTGAGATAAGGGTTCATTCCCCTTCTGTGTAATTCCCGTCATTTTGAAATCATTTCCGCAATTTTCAAAAAAAATATTTATATTCTCAATATGAAAAAAATTCATGAAGAACACCTGCCCGGCAGATGCCCGAATGGTTCTGGGATTAAATGGATCAACACTTTGATATAAATAAAGCTTATCAATGCCGAACCATTTTGCACTCCTTACAATATTTCCAAGGTTCGTGGGATCTTGATTATGAAGTAATAAAAATACCTTATCCGATTTTGGTTCTACTGCTTCTTTCAATAAATTGAAGGGAAATACTCCAATAATGCCTTGCGTGGTCTTTGTGCTTGTCAATGAATTAAAATCATAACTATTCAAATAAATGATCGGTGATCTTTTCTTGATCTCGAGAATAAAATTCTTATATCTATCCTTAAAATTTTCAAGGACATAAACGGTCAAAGGAACTACTTTTTTTGAAATATCACGAATGATCTTCATGCCTTCAACAAGCGTCATTTTGTATTCAAGTCGATACTTTTTTTGCGTTAATTTCTTTGCTCTTTTTATTGAAATATGGTCTTTATTCATTTATTTTGAATACCTTCTTCCACACATCCCAGATATTTGTTACGAAATCTATTGTAATCTTACTCTTCACTTCTTCCGGAACTTCTTCTAAAGTATTTTTATTGTCAATGGGAATAAATACCCTCTTGATGCCTTCTTTATATGCAGCTAAAAGCTTTTCTTTTAAACCTCCGATGGGAAGAACATCACCTTTTAAAGTCAATTCACCTGTCATTGCACAATCCCAATGTATTTTTTTCTTCGAGAGTGCAGAAAGTAAAGATGTGGCTATGGTAATTCCGGCGGAGGGACCGTCTTTTGGTATTGCACCTTCTGGCACATGGATATGTATATCGTTCTTTTCAAAAATTTCCTTTTTTATACCAAGTTTTTTATGATTTGATTTGATCAAGCTCAATGCGATCTGAGCGGATTCCTGCATTACCTTTCCGATCTGTCCGGTAATGAGGATCTTGCCTTTTCCAGGTACTAAAAGCGTTTCAATGGAAAGATATACTCCTCCAAACTGTGTCCATGCAAGTCCGTTTACTACACCGACCTGATTTTTCTTTTTAATATGTGAAGTTCTATATTCCTGCAAGCCCAAAAATTCATGCACCTTTTTCTTTTCTATGGTAATGGGGAATTTCATTTTTTTCTTCTCTTTCATAACAATGGATTTTGCTATTTTTCTGCATACCTTCCCGATCTGTCTTTCAAGATTTCGAACACCTGCTTCCATTGTAAAATGTTCGATGATCTCCATTAATCCGTTCTTATTAAATTTTACCTGCGCCTTTTTTAATCCATTTTCTTTTAATTGACGGGGAATCAGAAAATATTTTGCAATATAGTACTTTTCCAGTGAAGTATAGCCGGAAAGATTGATTATTTCCATTCTATCCCTCAATGGATCAGGGATATCATAAATATTATTTGCTGTTGTAATAAAAAATACCTGTGAAAGATCATAGCTTACCTCAAGATAATGGTCCATGAACATAAAGTTCTGCTCAGGGTCCAATACTTCTAACATTGCAGATGCCGGATCGCCTCTGAAATCAGATGCCATCTTATCAATTTCATCCATTAAAAATACGGGGTTTATCACCTTCGCTCTTTTCATTGTTTGGATGATCTTACCCGGCAATGAACCGATATAGGTCTTTCTATGTCCTCTTATCTCTGCTTCATCACGAATACCGCCAAGGGAAATACGGACAAATTTTCTGCCCATGGCAGAAGCAATTGCCTTTCCAAGAGAAGTTTTACCAACCCCGGGAGGACCCACAAAACAAATGACCGGACCTTTCTTGGTCTTTACCAAATGCCTGACGGCAAGTATCTCAATGATCCTTTCTTTTATCTTTTCCAAACCCCAATGACTCTCCTCAAGAATAATAGATGCTTTTTTTATATTTTCATTTTCTTTTGCCTTTTTAGACCAGGGTATTGAAATAAGCCAGTCGAGATAGTTCAATATGACGGTATATTCAGGTGAATAGCTGGGAGTATATTCCAGTTTATCAAGCTCTTCTATTGCGTGTTCCAACGCCTCCTTTGACATTTGTGCATTGCTGATCTTTTCTCTTAATTCTTCGATCTCATTTTTCTGGCCGTCGATCTTGTTCAATTCCCCTTTTATTGCTTCTAATTCCTGAGACAGGATCATTTTTTTCTGGGCGGTATCAATATTATTCTTTACCTTTGCCCTTATCTTCGCCTGAAGTTTGGCTATCTCATATTCATTATTGACATGCACCAAAAGCACCTGGAGCATTTGAAAAAAATTATCCGTTTCCAAGAGTTTTTGTTTTTCCGAAAAGGTTATTTTTAATTGAAAAGCAATGTTCATTGAGATCTGTACAGGATTATGTTGTAAATGTATCTTTTCAAGGAGTTCTTCTCCAATGGGAGAATTTTCCGATAATCTTAAAAGGTTCTCAAAACTGCTGACGATCTCTTTTGCCGTAGCAAAAATACCTTTTTCATTCCTTCTGCTGAATGGTAAAGTGGAGACCTTGACCTTATAGAAGGGTTCTTTTTTTGAGAAACGACTTATCTTTGCTCTTTCCACTACTTGAACAAGAAGTTTTACGGTATTATCAAAATCCCTCTTTTCCTTCAATACTCTCACAATGACACCCACTTTTTCAATATCAGTGGATTTTGGTTCTTCTATCTCACCTTGTTTTTGAACTGAAAGAAAGATCAGATTATCCTTTTTATTAATAGCATTGAGTGCGGTCAGTGATTTGGGTCTTCCTACAAGAAAAGGGAAAACGACTTCCGGAAATGCCACCATATTCCTGAGGGGGATCAGTGGTAAATGATATTCTTTGGTCATGCGCGTTGTTTCCTCATTATTACAGCATCTTCTTTTCCATTGACAAAATCTTCCGTTAAAATAACCTTCTGAACATTCTTCATGGAAGGTACTTTGAACATAATGTCCAGCAATAGGTCTTCAACAACACTTCGCAATCCGCGAGCGCCCATTTTTTTATCCTTTGCCTTTTTTGCAATGCTTAATAAAGCTTCTTCGGAAATATCAAGTTTTATATTATCGATCTCAAATAATTTTTGATACTGTTTTATAATAGCGTTCTTTGGTTTAATGAGAATATCCACCAATTGTTCCTCTGTGAGTTCCTCAAAAGCGACACGAATGGGTATCCTTCCCACGAGTTCGGGGATCAACCCGAATTTAATAAGGTCGTGTGATTCCACTTGGTTCATGAGCTCGGCTTCACTACCCAGATCATTGGATTCGCTGTGAAATCCTATTACTTTTTTATTTAATCTCTGGGAAATGATCTTTTCAAGTCCTGAAAATGATCCACCAACGATAAATAAAATATTTTTGGTATTAATCGGAGAAAATTCCTGATAGGGATGTTTTCTCAATGATCCCTGAGGCACATTTGCAACAGTACCCTCAATGATCTTCAAAAGTGCCTGCTGGACGCCTTCTCCACCCACATCACGAGTAATGGAAGGATTCTCGCTCTTTCTTGTGATCTTATCGATCTCATCAATATAGATTATACCCATTTGAGCAAGTGCGATCTCATCTTTGGCTTCAAGAATAAGCCTGGCAAGTATATTTTCAACATCGTCTCCCACATAACCCGCTTCCGTCAGCGTGGTAGCATCCGTAATGGCAAAAGGTACCTTTATGAATTTGGCTATGGTCTGTGCCATAAGTGTTTTACCCGAACCGCTGGGACCAATGAATAAAATATTGCTTTTTTCGATCTCAATATCGCTATTTTTATTTGCCTTTAGATTATGGTTGACCCTTTTAAAATGATTATAAATAGCTACGGACAACACTTTTTTGGCTTTATCCTGCCCAATAATATATTGATCAAGGTACTTTTTTATATCTTGGGGAGCAGGAAGTTTAAAATTCACTTTTTTAGAAAGTTTTTCCAAACAAGCAGAGCAGATAAATTCACCATCAATAGTAGTTAATTTACTATCATCAACTAATTGACCGCAAAATGAACATTTTTTCATATTTTTATTTTCTTCTTTCTATAACTTCGTCAATAAGACCGTATGTTTTTGCTTCTTCCGCGGTCATAAAATGATCTCTTTCAGTATCTTTTAACAATTGATTCACACTTTGTCCCGTATGCTTTGCAAGGATCTCAGTCAATCTCTTCTTTGTCTTAAGTATCTCTTCTGCATGGATCTTAATATCACTTGCTTGTCCTTGAACACCGCCCATGGGCTGATGAATAAGTATCTGGGAATTGGGCAATGAATATCTCTTACCTTTAGCGCCACAGGTCAAGATCACCGCTGCCATACTTGCCGCAGAACCGATACACACAGTAGCAACATTAGGTTTGATATATTGAATGGTATCATAAATGGCAAGCCCGGCTGTAACATATCCGCCGGGAGAATTCAAATAGATATAAATATCCTTTTCAGGATTCTCCATTTCCAAAAACAAAAGCTGAGCTGTAATACTATTTGCCACATAATCATCAATGGGAGTTCCCAAGAATATGATCCGGTCCTTCAATAATCTGGAATAGATATCATAAGCCCTTTCGCCGCCGGCGCCTGTTTCTATAACATAAGGTACTAATCCACCGATCATCTTATTTGTTTTCCTTTCTTCCATCATCACCCTCCTTTTTTTTATTTATCTTTTTTTTACTATCCTCTTTTTTACCTGATGACTTAGTACTCGGTACCGTCTTATCCTCTTTTAGACTTTTCACTTTTTTTATCTTTGTACTTCCATAAAGAAGGTCATCGATCTTTTGATATAAGATATCCTCTCTCAATTTAGTTTCAAGGTTCTTATTGGTCTTATAAAAGCTCTCTACACCTTCAAGCGAGATATTATTGGCATCAGCGATCTGTTTAAAATGATCTTTAATGTCCTTATCTTCCACTTTCAGTTCTTCATGCTCCACAATATACTGTCTGATATAATTGATCTTTAATCCCTTTTTCACATCTTCAACGATCTCTTCTTTTTTGAATTGATCATCATTCAATGTCATTTTATATTGTTTCTCATATTTTTCTTTTTCTGATTTATGTATTTCATCAAGCATTCTTTCAAAATAATGGGGTGGAAGTTCATAGGGGTGTTTTTCCATGATCTTTTCATAGATCTTCAAAACCGAATCTTTTTTCACATCGTTTTCCGTATTCTTAACGATCTCTTCTCTTAATTTCTTTAATAATTCTGCTTTTGTTTTTATTTCGGGCATGATCTTTTTGAATAATTCCTCATTCTCTTCGGGTGATTCTTTGATCTTAATATTTTTTACCGTGAAATTGTACTGTACTTTTTTATTTTTCAAACTTTCTGAGGCATCAGCGCCGTATTCCACCGTTCTCTCATATTTTTCACCCGGTTTTACATCTTTGAACAATCCATAGAATTCCTTAGGGTTCTTTTTTTCAGAATATAATAACGGATAAGTTTCCATCTTATTATTCTCTTTTCCTTCAATTAGCTCCACATAATCTGTTAGTTCTATTAAGGCATCTTCAACCACCTTATTAACCTCTTTCCAGGTTTCGAAGTTCTTTAAAATGTTTTTATACGCTTCCTGAACATGTTCATCGTTGATATCTACTTCGGGTTCTTCTATCTCATAATCCTTATATTCAAATGCAATTTCCGGCATATACTCAATATTAACCTTGAATTTGCCGTCTTTTAGATTACCTTCTACGAGGTCAAAATGCAATGGGTCTTTCTTTTCTTTTTTCAATTTATCAAAAAGCTGCTGCAGAATAAAAGATTGAAGTTCTTCATTTATATATTCATCATATCTCCCAAGAATGACATATTCAGGGGCATGGCCTTTTCTATAGCCGGCAATATTTGCACTTGTTTTGATCTGTTTTATAAGTTCTTTTCTCTTATTATCAAGATCTTCTTTCTTTACAGTAATTTCGTACTCAACCAAATAATCCTTTAGGTTTTTTGTTTGGTATTCCATTTTCAAACTCCTATGATTTTAAAAATGCGAGAGGTGGGACTTGAACCCACACCCTAAATTAGGACAGGATCCTAAATCCTGCGTGTCTGCCAATTTCACCACTCTCGCTAAAAATGGGCCTTCAGGGACTCGAACCCTGAACCTACTGATTAAGAGTCAGTTGCTCTACCGATTGAGCTAAAGGCCCGTTAGCAATATATTTAAGGGTGGATGATGGGGGTTGAACCCACGACCCTCGGAACCACAATCCGATGCTCTACCAATTGAGCTACACCCACCATAAATAACAATCTTTATTTTATCAAAATTTACTTAAAAAGTCAATTTATTTTATAAAAAGTATTGTTACAATTTAGAAATGTT
>JAGGYO010000261.1 GCA_021162505.1 bacterium | reverse complement strand
ATTCATCATCCGTATAATTAAATAATTGCTTTATTATTTCCAAACCAATCAATATATTAGCCGGCTTATTTGGACGACTGCCTTTCTCACTATACATTTCTTTAAATTTACTCTCATCTATTTTGCAAAAGATATGCTCATAAAATGGTTTCGCCCAACTTTTTTGTATTATTTTTTGCACACTTGGGGGAAGATTATTTAAAAATGATATCAACTTTTTTTGACGGTGCTTATTGTTTTCCTCAAACATAAATTGTCTCCTATACAAAAGAAATTATACTTAATATATTATACCATTTTTCTCATTTTTTTGCAACTTTTTTCTTTGATTTTTTTTATGTTTTTTTAAAATGTTTTTTGGCTAAATACTTTTTGCAGGAAGGTCAACCTTTGAACAAATTAATATAGAAATCCATAAAAAATTTGACATAAATTCCATTAAAATGTACAATTTTAAATATGAAGAGGATTTTCTTGTGCTTCCTAATAATGAATAGTATTTTGGCTTTTAGCGAGACCTTTACATTTAGGGGAGAAAATATTTTCATTATAAAGCACACAGAGAATTATAATTATAGCATTTCAAGCGGTGTACTTCATTCTTCAAAGGGTTATGATATTATAGGTAAAGATTTTTTTATTAGAACCGATAAAAAAGATTACAAGATATCAACTGCAAAAAAGATATTATATAAGGACAAAAAGAAAAATTACAATGTTATTGCTCAGGGCATAGATTATGATTCAAAAGCCGGCACCGGTGAACTATTTCCTCCGGTAAAGGTGCTTTGGAAGGATGGAACGATAAATTCAAAGACCACGGTCTTTATTAGGGATAATAAACTCTATTCAAAAAAAGAGATAGAATATATTGGGAAAAAAGGAGAAAAGGGAAAAGGTCTCGATTGGGATTTTGACGGGAATATTCTTAATATTTATGAAAATTTTAAATTTGTCAATAAGAACAATGAATTTCAGGGGAAAAGGGGAGAATATGATACGAAAAACGGTCTATTGAATATCTTTGATGGAGGAAGCGCCAAATTAAAAAAAGGTGAGATCTTTTTTGATAATGGGGTATACAATATCAAAACCAATGAGATCAGATTAAGTAAGCCGTTATTTAAGGGGAAACTAGATATTTCAGGAGGGATATTTAAGGGATATATCAAAAACAATGACATTAGTGATTTTACAATAAGTCAAAAGCCCGTTGTTTCCAATAATAAAATAAAAATTCGATGTAATGAAATAAATAGCAAAAACGGATTAATACGATTTGTTGATAAACCGGAAATTGAAATCCAAAATAATACGAATACCATCACACTCTTTCCAAAAGAGCTCTTTCTTGACCGAAGTGAAAACAAATTATACTGCAAGAAGACGATACATGGATATGATAAGGACGGGAATCAATACTTCGGTCGAGATTTTGTTCTTAATAGCGATGGAAATTATACCCTAAATAAGGGCTTTTATTATTATAACCCTGATTTTTTATTATCCTCTGAAAAAATGGAAGGAAATTCAAAATCATTTTCATTAGAACATGATGGATATTTCTATTATGCAAAGGATGGTTCGGAATTCTTTTTTTGTGAAAGCCATATGGAAGATATAAAAAAGAATATGATATATATTCCCAAGGGAAATTTTAAAAAAGGAGATGCCACCGGTTATGCAGAAGAGATCTACCTGAAATACGATAAAAAGGAAAAACATATAAAAGGAGTTAACCTTAAATTCTTGTCAAAAGAGAATAAAACCTATATAGAAGCACCAAAATTTAAGATATTCAATGATGATATTATTTTCCCTAAAAAAGTGAAGATCTTAACATTTAATAATACACCATCATTTACAATTGATAAAAAAGATATTAAGAACAAGATCATTGCCGATTCGGGTATGTACGATACAAAGAAAAGAGTGATGATAGGGAAAAATATAAGGACAAAGGAAAAATACTGGTTCATACGAGGCGAATTGGTCGTGGTCAAGGATAATAACACCCTTTATATAAAAAATGCGAAAATAACCACCTGTGAGCTTGAAATACCCCATTATTATTTCCTTGTAAAGAAATTGAAGATAATAAAGAATGATAAACTAATATTGAAGAGTGCATTTCTCACATTAGGAAAACTTCCAATTCTTTATTTGCCGTTCTATATTAGGGATATTAACCCCGATGATAATTTTCTTGTCACCTATATCGGAAGGGACAATTATACAGGATATTTTATCAAGAACAGAATACTCATTAGACCTAAAATAAAGAATATGAAACTGAAGTTCAATTTATTGTTTGATTATATGACCGAGACCGATATCGGAGCCGGTTTGACGGGGAAGTATTCAAATAAGTTCGGTAGAGGAAACCTTTTCTATTATTTCAATAGGGATTTTAATAATATCTTTGTTAAAAATAGTGATTATAAAGATCTTGAAAAGATACAATTCAATATGAACCAGAATATCAAAGGGTACAAGATCATTGCCCGTATCGATCATTCAAACTCCAATTATGTCAATCATTATTTTGATCAATTTGAAAATGAGATCAATCAAAAAGAATTCTCAACAGAGGTCAATCTTTCAAAGGCATTCTTTAAAAAATTAAATTTGAATTTGGGATATTATAAACGCAATTACAATTATGAAACATATTCAACGGAAACGGAGATATTGCCGAAAATGAATTTTAATTTAAGCAGTATAAATCTCAAGATATTCGCGATATCTATGAATGGGTCTTATAATTTACAGAAATT
>JAGGYO010000152.1 GCA_021162505.1 bacterium | reverse complement strand
CTGTTAAGTCTTTTGTGAAATCATATGTGAATTTTCCAGTGGCATTTCCCCTCAACCATTTTGTATTATCCGTTTTTCCATTCCTGTGGTAGAGTTCCACACCAAACACCTTCTTAAGCTTTCCATCTTCATGACCTGCTGACATGGCAAATCGCTGGGTGCTCCAACTGCCGGCACTAAGTTTATATATACCAAAATTGCCTCTTCGTTTTGTAACAATATTAACCACATCTGCTCGTGCAAATTGGCCATAAAGGGCAGAAGAGGGGCCCTTAATTACTTCCACATAATCGATATCTTCAGGTATAATTACATTAAAGTCAGCATACCCATCCCCGTGGGAGGTTGATTCATTAATAGGAACTCCATCTACAAAAAGGGCTACCCCCGTGTTATGCCCCAGTCTCAAACCGCGCATGACGAAACAGCTCGCTGTCTGTCCCTGGCTATAATCCTGAATGGCCACTCCGGGAATCCTTTCCATGATATATAACGGCTTATCCACATTATAATTTTTGAGGTCTTCACCCGTTATTATCGTTGAAGAAGGCGGCGGGGGGGAAATCTCGCCGGATTTTTTTGCCCGCACTGTTATTTCTCCAAGCTTGAGAACCTTGCTAGGCTCAGCACCCCTTGCCTGCGTTTGAAATAACATTATAAAGATTATTATCAAAAAAATTGGAAATCTAAAAATAGTCTTATATTTTTTTAATATTGTCATTTTTTTCTCCACTAGACACGTTTTAAAGGTGTTGCAATGATTTCCGTAACTAATTGATTTTATTGATGTTTGTGGCAAAATCCTTTCAGAGGCTTTTTCGCCAAAAGGCTTATGATTTCAATAGTTTAGCCAATTCATTGCAACACCCTTCTTTTATCTTCTTGTATGTTTACTTAACTTCAAAGGTCAAAGTTGCTGATAAGCTATACTGGTCGCATTTCTCAGAATCCGGATAGGACTCTTTATATTCTGTTGTTATCAGCCAGATACCCGATTTGATAATCCTTATTTTTGCTATTCCTTCTGCGGTAGTCTTTGTTGTATAAGCAAATGCGGCTTTCTCGGTTGAAAACCCTAAATATGTTGCGTATACAGGCTGGCATGCAAGCACTTTTCTTCTGAAAGCGATTTTTACCGGCAAATAATCCCCTTCAGCCAAATTGCCGGGATCTGACAGTGGAATGATTTCGAGGTCATGTCCAAGCACTTTGGAGAAATTTTTGCCTCCTGCTTTTCCCACATTCACTATGGCTTTGGTATACTTCTCGGAATAAGTACATTTGATAACGTTTTTCAGGCCTTTTTTTGAGTAACCTCTTTTGTATCCCTCAGTAGTCTTCGTAAAGAACCCCCCTTTTTTCTTTGCTACTACCAAATATGTTCCTTCCTGATTTAGTGGTTTGTCTCCCTTATACTCCACATCGGAATAGCGTTTAATTTCTATTTTCTTCCCCTGAGGGGCCAATATATAAATTTTTTCCAGGTCTTCACCGGGCATAAATTCACGCGCCGGCAGATAATGTCCATATCCAAGGGTGAGGGTTATTTCCTCATCGACCTGCGGTGTGTAATCTCTGACCTGAAGCCACAGAACATGAGCGCTTGCCTGGTAACATGTTGTTCCCAAAACTAAAGCAATGCATAAACCCAGAATTTCCAATCGTTTTGTAAAAATCTTCATTTTTTCTCCTTTTTAAATAAATTAAATTTTAAAATGAATGATTGCCCGCAGGGTAATGAGAATAGATCTAATTTGACAGGGAAATTCTCCGGTGGTATGAAATAGCCGAAGCATTCCTCACCCCGAGGGCGCTTCACCCCGGAAGGCGGCCTGTGTACCCCGGCCGGGAAAAGGCTGCCTTCCTTTTTCAAGTTTTTTAAAGATTAATTCTTAAAAATATGCTTTTTTTGCTCACCTCCTTTCAGCGGTTTTAGAATTACGTCAACTCAAATAGAATGGTTATTTCAATTTTAAGTGGTCCTTTAAACAGGCCCGAAGGTGGCCTTGAGAAAGGAGCTGCATTTTTTACCGCATCCAATGCAGCCCTGCTCAAAATGTTGTGTGATAAATAGGATTTATTGACAAAAAGGGACTTTAATGATATAAGATACAATAAAGTGTCTTGTACCTAAATAGAGGCTTGTCTTGGAAGGCGGCCGGCAAAATCCTGGCTGGATGCGGCCGCCTTCCTTTGTTTTACGTTATTGGTCTTCCGTTACGATTTATATTTTTCGTTATTATTTTTTTTGGTGATCGCCTCCTTTCAATGCTTAAAAAAAGGTAACTATTCAGGTCAGTTTTTCTGACCTGAATAGTTACAAAAAAACAAAAAAAGCCAAGAAAACTAACGCGGGATTTCGTCCCAAATTAGCCTTCTTGGCTTGCCATTATTTGCTTATTATTTCTAACAAACCACGGGTTTTGACCGTGCGATCCTAAGGAATTACAACTATTATAAAAATGCCTTTAGACCCCTTCGTGGGGTATTTATCAAGCCACCTTCAAATAGAAAATTTCATACTAGCTTTTTCGAACTAACAAAATTTCATATGATTGTCAATATATTTTGTTTCAATGATTATTCAACTTTTTGAATATAGTTTTGCAAGAACCTCATATGTTACTGAAAT
>JAGGYO010000176.1 GCA_021162505.1 bacterium | reverse complement strand
CTTCTTTGTCCTTTGTGGTAGCAATAATAATATCATTCAATTTTTTAGATTTTTTTAATCTTCTTATAACTTGTTCCAAACAAGTAATGCCGCTATTATAAGGAAGTTCTTTTAAAACTTTCCCGGGTAATCTTGTTGAAGAGGTTCTTGCCTGAATTATCGCTGCTATTTTCATTTTTTATTTACCTTTTTCTTTTTATGTTTAATTTTTACTTTTTATAATAATTTATTATCTTCTTCACTGCCTTTATTACATCATCTACATCTCGGTCGGACATTTTAGGAAATACGGGTAAAGTTATCGCTCGAGAATAATAATTCTCTGCTCTTGGAAAATCTCCTAGATGATAACCAAATCTTTTTTGATAATAAGGTTGTAAATGGACTGGAATGTAATGGACATTCACTCCAATATTTTCTGCTCGGAGGGCCTCAAATATTTCTCTGCGCTCCACTTTCAATCTCTCTAAACTAAGTTGAATCATATAAATATGCCAGGCCGGATTGGAATCAACCGGATTAATTTGAGGAATTTTTATCTCTGGCATATCTTTAAATTCATAGTTATATTTTTGAACAATTTCCTTTCTACGCTGGATAATTCTATCTATCTTTTTTAATTGACTCAACCCTAAGGCACATTGAAAATCAGTTAATCTATAATTATAACCTAATTCTTGCATCTCGTAATACCAGGGACCATCATAATTTAATAACTTATCTTTATCTTTGGTAATCCCATGTGTTCTAAATAATTTTAATCTCCCGTAATATTCTTTATTATTGGTAGTTATCATTCCGCCTTCTCCGGTAGTAATATGTTTTACCGGATGAAAACTAAAAATAGTCATATCACTGATACTTCCAATTTTACTGCCTTTATAGGTTGCCCCTAAGGCATGGGAAGCATCTTCTATAATTATTAATTTATTATTTTTAGCAATTTGTAATATCTTTTCTAAATCTACCGGTAGACCCGTAAAATCAACCGGAATTAACGCTTTGGTTTTTTTAGTTATTTTCTTTTTAATTTCAACAGGATCTATGTTTAGAGTGTCTTCTCTAATATCAACAAATATTGGAACTCCCCTTTGATAAATTACGCAATTTGCGGAAGCAACAAAAGTTATAGGAGTAGTTATCACTTCATTCCCTTTTTCTATTTGAGCTGCAAAACAGGCGGCATGGAGTGCGGCAGTGCCAGAACTTACCGCTATTGCATAACGGGCGTTAACATAATTGGCAAACTCTTTTTCAAATTCTATTACTTTAGGGCCTTGAGTGATCCAATCAGACCGCAAAATTTCGGTGACTGCCTTAATGTCTTCTTCGTCAATCCATTGATGTCCATAGGGCAACAATTTCTCCCTAACTGGCTTCCCTCCATTAATGGCTAATTCTTGGATCATTATAATTCTTCTAACATTTTATTAAGCTCGGCTTTAGTAATCCAATGATCATTATTACTACTTGAGTAGACAAAATTAGATGTTAAAGATTTTCCATCTTTAAAATTATTCTTATTCCAAAAAGCGTATTCGGGCTCTACAACAAAATATTTATCAAATTCTTTTGCATGTCGTGCTTCTTCTCCAGTTAAAAGAACTTCGTCAATCTTTTCTCCTGGACGTATTCCGGTAATTTTAATTTTACTTCTGGGGGCAATAGCTTGGGCTAGATCAATTATTTTCATACTGGGAATCTTGGGGACAAATATCTCTCCACCTTTCATTTTTTCGATACAATTAGTAATAAAACGAACTGTTTGTCTTTGGGTAATCCAAAAACGGGTCATATCTTGGTCAGTTATGGTAATAGTGCCATTTTTTCTCTGTTCTTGAAATATATGAATTACACTTCCTCTACTTGCCATTACATTACCATAGCGAACACAACTAAATTTAGTCTTTCTCTTTCCACTATAAGTATTACCTTGAATAAAAAGCTTTTCAGCAACTAATTTAGTTGCACCATATAAATTAACCGGATGAACTGCCTTATCGGTGCTAAGAGCCATCACTTTTTCCACATTATTATCTATTGCTGCATCAATTACATTCGCTGCTCCATCAATATTAGTCTTAACTGCTTCGATGGGATTATATTCACAGGTGGGGACTTGTTTTAAGGCGGCAGCGTGGATAACTATATCAACGCCATCCATTGCCCGATGCAATCTATCTCTATCTCGCACGTCTCCAATAAAGAAACGTAACTTCTCACTATTGGGGAATTGCTGGAACTGCTCTCTCACCTGCTGTTGTTTTAATTCACCCCGGGAAAATATACGAATGGCTTTTGGATTATGTTCTTTTAATACTATCTGGGTGAATTTTTTACCAAAAGAACCAGTCCCCCCAGTAACCAAAATTACTTTATTTGTAAATGGCATTATTATTACCTCCGTTACACATTTTATAGTATCAATTATACACAATAATCAAAATATCTTCTATCTTTATTTAATATATTTTATTTTCTCCCCACTCCCTCATAGATAAAGCCCAAGGCCTTTAAAGCGGCTGGGTCGTATAGGTTTCTTAAGTCAAGCAGGAGGGGAGATTTGAGAAGTTTTTTTATTTTAAGCAAATCTAAGTTGCGAAATTGGTTCCATTCGGTAGCAATTACCAGGACATCACTTCCTTGAGCGGTTTCATATTCATCCTGACAATAAGTTAAGTTGGGGAGGATTTTGCGAGTATTTTCCATTGCCAGCGGGTCAAAGCATCTGATGTGCGCGCCTTCTTTAAGTAAGAGTTGGATAATATCAATTGCAGGGGACCTTCGAATATCATCGGTGTTTTGTTTGAAGGCCAAGCCCAAGATGCTGATGGTTTTTCCGTTAAGGTCGTCCAGGTGGTGTTTAATTTTTTCTACCATCAGTTCTCTTTGATGTTTGTTGGCAGAGATTACCCCTTTTAAGAGTTTAAAATCATAGCCACAGGTTGAGGCAAAATGATAAAGTGCTTCGGTATCTTTAGGGAAACAGGAGCCGCCATAACCGGGACCGGTGTGGAGATATTTTGGACTGATACGTCCATCCAAACCCATAGCTTTGGCTATTTGGTGCACATCTGCCCCTACTTTGTCACAGAGATTGGCAATTTCGTTGATAAAGGTGATCTTGGTAGCCAAGAAGGCATTACAGGCATATTTGATTAATTCTGCAGTTTCAGGATTGGTAATCACAAAAGGTGTATCAATAAGATAGAGTGGACGGTAGATTTCCTGCATTATCTTTAAGGCTTTGGGGCTGGTGGTGCCGATTACTATTTTGTCGGGATGGGTAAAGTCATAGACTGCTGAACCCTCCCGGAGGAATTCGGGGTTGGAGACGACGTCAAAGGGAATAGGATAGACGGGCGAGACGCCTGTCCTACGGTTGGGCTTG
>JAGGYO010000295.1 GCA_021162505.1 bacterium | reverse complement strand
TTTTACACATGTGCACAATTGATCAAATATGCAATAAAAAATTTTGAGAGTATAAAATATAACATTGAAATTTGCTATTAAACCTTAGAAGTGTTATAATTAAAATAATGAAAGTCCCAATAGGATATTTTAAAAAATTGTACTTTATATAGGAGTTGTTCATGGAACCTAAAAATTTTTTGCAGAGTTTGTTTGATTTCAAATTTGAAAGTTTTATCACAAAGAAGGTTATCCCTATTTTATACGGGATCTTTCTTTTCTTTGCTGTTCTTGCTTCAATCGGAGTTGTAGTATCCTGTTTTAAGGAGAGTATTATTGTCGGAATATTTGGTTTAATAGGATCACCTATTGTTTTCTTGCTTTTAGCAATAATATATAGGGTATCCTGCGAATTGATATTAGTTCTGTTCTCAATTGAAAAAAATACAAGAAAAAAATAAGTTTTGTAAATTCCTGATCATTATCCTAATATATTGATCTTTTTACCCGAATACTCCGTGCTACGCACTGATATGCTTTAAAATTTTTGGTTCAAAGTTCCAAGTATTTTCAACCCCAAATTCCAAACTCTAAACTCCAAACCCCAAACTTCAAATAAATGGATCCCCGTGTCAAGCACGAGGATGACAAGAGTATTCTGTCATTATAGTCCTACTTTTTTGTCATTCCTGACCTGATCAGGAATCCAGTATTATTTTTTATTCTCAGTGTCCTATGTGGTTAAAACACAGTCCAAAGTCAAAGGTCGAAAATCAAAGGTTCTCCAAACCCTAAACTTCAAACTTTAAACTCTAAACTGTTTTTCAAACTCTCAATTCTCAATTCTCAATTCTAAACTATATTCAGATTCTATTCCTCTTCACTTTTTTACTGAATATTTAGAACTTAGTACTGAATACTGTTTTTAAATTGTCAATTCTCTATTGTCCCTGTCTGCGTGCAACACACAGGCAGGCATTGTCAATTGCTTTCAGTATATACCCAGATTTTCCAATTTCAATTTCTCTTCATCTAAAAATCTTTGAGCTCCCACAAACACCCTTCCGGTCTTCAATCTATAATTTGAAGAAACTTCTAATATATCTCTTGTATCCTCAACATTTCCCAATGATGAAAAATCATTTTTCACCCATTTATTGAGATCACTTTGTTTTAATAGGATCTTTTTCAAATCTGCAGAAAAGATGGATCCTCTCTTAAATTGAATGGGAATGTTTTGGATAAAATGTTCTTCAGTACCGGTTTTCATAAGTCCGATATTTACAATTTCCATATCCTTATTTATTTTAACATTTAACGGAATGGAATTATTGAATGTTACCAGAATATCATATCCCATGAGATCGCCAAAATTCCAATGGGTAATTCCCTTTTTCACAAATACATAATCCCTTCCATTTTCATTGGCATTGCTTTTTAATATAATATATTTTTTACCTTCAAGCAATGCTATTCTATTTTCAGTAATATCTTTTTCGTGTATAATGACAATATCTTTTTCCTTTAATTCCAGGAGTTCTCCGTGTATTTCGTCAAACATTAGGGATTCATGGGGCTCATTACCGACATAAATAAATTTAGCTCCTTTTCTTGTTGCTTGTGTTGTGAAATATCTTAAACTGCCGTGTATTTTTTCCATATTTGTATTTACAAGGAAAATTCTATCTGAAGAAATTATATCATCAAATTTTGCAGATGAAAATCCCATGATCCCATCTTTTTCAAATGTGCCGATCTTGTCCGTTATCTTTTTAAAATAATTAATGATGGAGAAATATTCCTCATTGGTAAAACCACTTCCTACGGCAACAGCAATTTTTTTATTACTATTTTTTTCAATATATGATTTTAATGTAGAGGTATCATTTTCAAAATCGGTATAAAAATGTCTTAAATATGAGGTTCCATATTTTCCAAATGCGCACAACAATCCATGATTGATCTCAGATTCCGGGTTTCCCCTTACAATTTTAAATTCGTCTTTATTATAACCAAGTTTTACTTCACATCCAAGATCACAATTTCCACAAACACTGTCATAATATGTGATGTCATGGGGACCCGGTTGTACCGTATCGGGAATTGAAACAATAGCACCAACGGGGCAAACTTCTGCGCACTGTCCGCATGAAATACATTCGGGTGAATCTAAAAATGTTTTTTCCAATTGAGGAGATATCTGGGTTGGGAAACCTCTGTTAACATATCCCAAAGCATTTGCGCCCACAAGCTCTTCACAAGTTCTGACACATTTTCCACAGAGAATACACTTATTGATATTAAATTTAATATAAGGATGACTTGTATCCTCTTCTTTTTCAATAAATTCACCGAAAAATCTTGTTTTATCAACCTTATATTTGGTCGAATATTCCTTTAATTTGCATTCATTAATATCCTGACAACCGCATTGCATACATCTTTTCGCTTCATTTATAGCGTCCATCTCGGTTAAGGCGAATTCGAATTCCTCAAAGTTATTTTTTCTTACATTTGCAGGTAATCTTTTAATACTTGGCGGCCATATCTTTTCAATATCTTCAAAATCTTTTTCCGTAATATTTTTAAAATCTTTTTTTTGAATAAAAAATTCATAAGGTACTTCTCTTATTTCATTTTTTTCTAAATAACTATCTATGGTAATTGCCGCTTCTCTTCCCTGAGCAACAGATTCAACAACCGTAGATGGTCCTAAAACACAGTCACCTCCGGAAAATACCCCGGGAATATTTGTTGAGAAAACATTTTCTTTTACTTCCACCCTGCCTCGTTTATTATATTTTAATCCCATTTTATCCAAAACGGATATATCGATCTTTTGACCGATAGCGGTGATTACAGTATCAAACTCTATAAAATGTTCTGTTTCAGGCATTGCAATAGGTCTTCGTCGACCGGATTGATCGGGTTCACCCAATTTCATATTGATCAACTTCAATCCCTTTACAATATTATTTTCTACAACAACCTTTGTGGGATTTTTAAGAAAATTAAATTGGACCCCCTCTTCCTCAGCTTCCACTATTTCTTCAACATTTGCCGGCATGGCTTCTTTATTTCTTCTGTAAATGATATGAACTTCTTTTGCACCAAGTCGGACCAATGTTCGGGAAACATCCATTGCCGTATTTCCCCCACCGACAATTGCACATCTTTCACCGAATTCAGGTGTTTCACCAAGTGAAACTTTTCTTAAAAATTCCACGCTTTGATACGAACCCTTGGCGTCTTCTCCGGGAATTCCCATGGGCATATCATTTTGAGCTCCGATCCCAATGAAGAATGATCTATATCCTTGCTCCTTCAATTGTTCAAAAGTAATATCTTTTCCAAGTTCAGTATTTGTTTTGATCACAATTCCCATAGTTTCTAAGATCCCGATCTCTTTATCCAATAATTTCTTTGGTAATCTATATGTCGGGATGCCGTATCTCAGCATTCCTCCAGCTTTGGGAAGTTTTTCAAATATGGTAACACTATAACCCTTAATTCTCAAATAGTAAGCAGCGGATAGACCAGCAGGTCCGGCTCCGATTATTGCAACCTTGACATTTTTTTCCTCTTCGATTTTGGGAATATAAGGAGAATCAGAATTTATATCCATTTCAGCAACAAATCGTTTCAAAGGATTTATCAATATATGCTCGTCGGTATTATTTCTATAACATTCCTTTGTACAAAATTGCGGACACACCCTACCAATGCTTACAGGTAAAGCAATGCTTCTTTTGATTAGTTCCAATGATTTTCTATACTCCCCATTGGCAATATGCGCAATATACCCTTGAATATCTATATTGGCAGGACATGCACGATTGCAGGGAGCATAACAATCAGCATAATGATTTGAAAGCATTAGTTCAAGTGCCATGGTGCGAGATTCTTGTATATCTTTAGAATTTTCAATTATTTCCATTCCCTCTCTAACAATTGTTGAACACGCCGGCATAAATGCCTTTGCACCCTTTACTTCTACAAGACAAACTCTGCATGATGCATAATGTTCTAATCTTGCTTCTTCACACAAAGTGGGAATAAATATTCCGTTCTCTTTTGCAATATCAAGTATGGTCTTTGAGCTTTCTACTTCTAATTCCTTATTATTGAATTTTATTTTTATCTTACCCATCATTTACTCCTTCACCACTGCATCAAATCGGCAAACTTCATAACATTTCCCGCATTTAATACAGGCATCTTGGTCAATAATATGAGGTTTTTTAACCTCCCCGGCAATTGCATCTACGGGGCAGTTCCTTGCACATAGAGTACATCCGGTACATTTATCGTCGTCAATTCTAAAAGAAATTAGATCTTTACATACGCCAGCGGGGCATTTCTTTTCTTTTATATGAGCAATATACTCATCCCTAAAATATTTTAAACTTGTTAAAACAGGGTTAGGCGCTGTTTGCCCCAATCCGCATAAAGAACCGTTCTTGACCTGATAAGCTAATTTTTCGAGCTCGTCCAGATCCTTCATTTCTCCTTTGCCTTTTGTTATTCTATCAAGTATCTCAAACATTCTTTTATTTCCTATACGGCAAAATGTGCATTTTCCGCATGATTCTTCGACTACAAAGCTCAAAAAGAATTTAGCCACATCAACCATACATGAATTTTCATCCATTACGACCATTCCGCCTGAACCCATGATGGCTCCCGTGTTGTTCAATGAATCGTAATCTACGGGAGTATCAAGTAATGATTCGGGCAGGCATCCTCCTGAGGGTCCGCCGATTTGTACGGCTTTAAATTTTTTATCGTTTATTATTCCACCGCCGATATCAAAGATCACCTCGCGCAAGGTGATGCCCATTGGAACTTCTACGGTACCTGATTTTTTTATTTTTCCCGTTAGGGCAAATACCTTCGTTCCCTTACTTTTTTCTGTTCCAATTGCAGAATATTTATCTCCCCCGTTTACAATGATCCAGGGAATATTTGCAAATGTTTCCACATTATTAATATTTGTCGGCTTTCTCCAAAGTCCGCTATTGGCAGGAAATGGTGGTTTTAATGTGGGCATTCCTCGTTGTCCTTCTATTGAATGCATCAATGCTGTTTCTTCACCGCATACAAAAGCACCCGCTCCTTTTTTTAAACTTATGTCAAAAGAAAATCCGGAATCCAAAATATTATCGCCCAAGAATCCTTTTTCCTTTGCTTGGGCTATTGCTTTTTCCAATCTGATGATGGCAAGGGGATATTCAGCCCTTACATAAATATAACCCTGAGTTGAACCAATAGCATAACCCGCTATGGTCATTCCTTCCAGAATTGAATGGGGATCACCTTCAAGAACGCTTCTATCCATAAAAGCACCCGGATCACCTTCGTCTGCATTACAAATTATGTATTTTTTATCATTATCCGATGCTTTCGCGAATTTCCACTTTAAGCCGGTGGGAAAACCAGCTCCCCCCCGTCCGCGTAATCCGGAATTTAGAACATCCTCTATGACCCAATCTTTTCCTTTTTCAAAAATTTTATTTAATGCTTTGTATCCATCTCTTTCAATATATTCTTCTATGGATTCAGGATTAATAATTCCGCAATTTCTTAAAACTATTCTTTCTTGTTTTGCATGATAATGGTCACTTTCATATTCTTCATCATTGGGTTTATAGGCGATCCATTCCTCTTGAATTTGATCATTTTTTATTTTTTCTGATAATACTTTCACTTTTTTCCCGTCTATATCACCATAAATAATAGAGCTGCCGTCATCATATTCAACTTCAACCAATGGTTCTCTAAAACACATGCCGATGCAGCCTGTTCTTTCAACAAGAATATTTTTTGGGGTAAGTTCTTCTTTTAAATGATCAAAAACTACCTGTGCTCCGGCAGCCAGCCCGCAAGAGGCCATTCCGACTTTCACTCTTTTTATATTATTCATTATTGTTCTCTTTTTCTTTAAATTTTTTCAGAACATTCTTAACCTTTGTACTGTCAAGTTTTCCGAAAACTTTATCATCGATCATAATAACGGGAGCGAGAGAACAACATCCCAAACATGCTACCTGTTCTATGGTATAAAATTTATCTTCCGTTGTTTCACCAATATCAATTTTTAATGTTTGTTTGACGGTATCCATTATGGAATCACCATTATTGACAAAACATGCAGTGCCATGACAAACACGAATAATGTGTTTTCCCACTGGTTCGGTCCTGAATTGTGCATAAAATGTGATGACTCCTTGAATTTTGGTCATTGGAATGTGAAATTCTTTAGACAGTATTTCAATGGTTTGTTTAGGAATATAATTGTATTTACCTTGAATTTCCTGCAATGCCGGTATAAGTGCCCCCACTTCATTTTGATACTTATCAATAATCGGTTGGATCTCTTCAGCTATCTTATCCATAAGTTGCTCCTTTATTAATTCTTATTATATCTTTTTAGGATATTATGTCAAATATTTTTAAAAAAAATGCAATTCGGGGACGGTGCTTGCATTTTTGCATTTTAAATTTATAGAAGGGTACATTATATCGGTTGAAATGTAATAATATTATCATTTGTTCTTTTTCTTGTTTCTTCCCCTCAAATATTAATTAAATGGATCTTTATTACTATGTTATTCCAAAATAAAACGCATTAATACTTATTATTTCTTATATTATTAGTTCATATTGAAATAATTCAAAAAAATGCAAAAATGCAAGCACCGTCCCTCACGGCACAAAAGTGACAAAGTCCCATATTAGGGAAATTCCTCGGATGTTTAGGAGAGTCCCGCTACCTTA
>JAGGYO010000020.1 GCA_021162505.1 bacterium | reverse complement strand
TTTATATTGTGAGTAATTTTTTGAAAAAAAATCGTCTTCTGTCTGAATCACAAATATATTTCGGTATTATAGATAAAGATTCTATTTTTTTATAGGATCATAGTTTAGATGAGTGGGCTCTGTGGTTATTCTATTTAACTTTGACTTTATGAAATTTTTATAAATCATTATCCATACATTTCAGGTTAGAGCCAGTACTGTTAAAATGATATTTCTACCAGGTAATTATATAGGTGCAGCTTTCTCCACCATTTTTTCGACATTCCTTTGAATCATCGTGATAAATATTTGCTTTTAATTCAAATCTCTTTGCCATGGCGGTAATAATTCCGAGATCAAAGGAATCGGGATATGGATTCTTGCATTTACTGATGATCATATTTTCATTTTCAATTCTTTCATAACCATAATGTCCGATCCCTTCCAGCATTTTTCCAGTGTCGGGATCAAACATGATCGTTCCATTTTTTCTATGATTCATGTGATAGGCAATGTCGATTGATTTAATGGCACTATCAATGTCTTTTACCCACGGAGGAAATTTTGCATTTTCTGGGATCTTCGTACCGATCCGTTTTAATGTTGCTTCGCCGATCTCTTTTGCGATCATCTCAAAAGCTCTTAACCAGCTGGTCTGAGAATACCACTCATCCATTTTAATTTCATAACCATTTTTGGTCATATTTCCTATACCGGACGGCAATAGTATTTCATGAGCCAGTTTTTTAAAGGAGCCCAGGGCATCAACTATCGAGTAAACTGTTTGTCCATTAACTTCAATTCCGGATTCAAAAGCGATGAATTGCATAATATCTCCTATTTTGGATTATATAGTTCGTTGTAACATAAATATTTTAATTTGTCAAGGATTGATCTGATGTGGGATTAATGGTGTTTTTGCAAAATTGGGAGGGGGAGGTTGTCCCCTCCCAACAGGTAAAAGAGCATTTATTTATTAATATTTAGTTTTTCTGCTATCTCGCCTGATTTGAGAGAATCAGACAACTTCGTCAGTAGGTTTAATGTTTTATCTTTATTTTCCATTATAATTATTAAAATTCTATGAAGATTGATTTAGCCGCGCCGCAGATGGGGCATTTTTCGGGAAGATCTGTTGTACCAATATGGGTAAATCCACACACAGGGCAAATATATATCTTATCGTTGGACATGTCGTTACCTGAAGATACTTTTTCCTTCGCTATATCATAGAGCTTTCTATGTATTTTTTCTGCTTCCGAAGCAAATCTTATGGATTTTATTGCTTCTTGTTCATCTTGTAATGCCGCTATCGCAGCATAGGCAGGATACATCTCTTCTATTTCAAAATTTTCACCATCTCTTGCATCTGTCAAGTTTTCTTCCGTTGGGTGGAGTTTTTTCAATGCGTTGAAATGGTTTTTTGCATGTACAAACTCTGCATGGGCAGTAGCTCTGAATAATCTTGCTATGTTGGGCTTTCCTTCCTTTTCTGCTTTTTCTGCATATATGACATATTTGATATGTGCTTGTGACTCACCGGCAAAAGCTTCAAGTAGTGATTTTTCAGTCATTTTTTTCACAATATGCTCCCCTTCTTTTTACATTTATTACATATACCGAAATAGAATGTTGATTTATATACAACATCTCCGGCGCTTACTTTGGCTTCTTTGGCTTCATGAGGTGCTATGTCTGATATTCCCTCACAATGCAAACAAACAAAATGATCGTGGTCTTCTATAATAATATCATAGTGTTTTTTGCCGTATATGGAAAATTCAAATATCACACCATTTTTTTCCAATACCTCAATATTATTATATAGGGCTGCTTTTGTCGTATTTTTTATCTTGTTCTTAATAAGTTTATATAGCTCGTTAAAAGTAGGGTGTATCCTATTATTAACTAAGATTTCCACAAGAGCAAACCTTTGCGGGGTAATGGGAATCTTGTTCATTTTTAAGTTATTGATCACTCTATCTATCATATTTCATTATAGCATAAATATATTTTTGTGTCAATACTTTTTTTTATATTTCTCTTCTTTGTCGAATACACCATTGTTTACCCTTATATTTTTTTTTGTGTATAACTTGTGGATACCGTTTAATTGTTTAGGTTGATATTGTGATGATAGTTTTACCTTGTGTATAACGCTTTTATATTCTATCTCTTTTCCACACTTTTTCCACAAGGGAAACACATAATAAATACCAAGATTACTTGTGATATGGATTATTTTACTACTTTTCCACCGACTTATTATATACATTATATCTTTTATATAGAATTATAATATTTATAAATTTCAAATATCTTTTTTTAGAAAATAATTACTTGAATTAAAATATTTTATAAGTTAAAATTTAAATTAATAATGGAGATTATATGAAAAACGAAACAAACAAAAATTTTATCATGCTCATAATTGATGAACATAATGAAAATAATAGGTTCAATAAGCAAGTACATACAAGATTTCCCCCGGAACCCAACGGTTATTTGCATATTGGTCACGCGAAATCTATAAATATTAATTTCGGTTTGGCAAAAGAATATGGTGGTCTGTGTAATTTAAGATTTGATGATACAAACCCCAGTAAAGAAGACACAGAATATGTGGACTCAATAATGAAGGATATTAAATGGCTGGGTTTTAACTGGGAAGATAGAATATATTATGCTTCGGATTATTTTGAACAATTTTACAAATACGCAGTAAAACTAATGAATAAAGGATTAGCATATATTGATGATCTTAATGCGGAAGAAATAAGAAAATACAGAGGAACGCTTACAGAAGCAGGGAAAGACAGTCCCTATAGAACAAGACCTATTGAAGAAAATCTAGAGCTATTTGAAAAAATGAAAAATGGTGAATTTCCAGATGGATCAAAAACGCTGAGAGCAAAGATCGATATGTCATCTCCTAATTTAAATATGAGAGATCCCGTTATCTATAGAATACTTCATGCAAAACACCATAGAACCGGCGACACATGGTGTATATATCCCATGTATGACTGGGCGCACCCCTTGTCGGATTCCATAGAAAAAATTACTCATTCAATATGTACCCTGGAATTTAAAGACCACCGACCTCTTTACGATTGGTTTCTGGAAAAACTAGAGATCCACCATTCTCAACAAATTGAATTTGCAAGACTGAATCTGTCATATACGATTCTTAGTAAAAGAAAACTCATAATGCTTGTTAATAAAAATATTGTATCGGGCTGGGATGATCCTCGCATGCCGACCATATCCGGAATGAGAAGAAGGGGGTATCCACCAAAAGCAATAAGGGAGTTTTGCTCAAATATTGGAGTGAGTACAAGTAATAGTTTGGTGGACATTGAATTTTTAGAATATTTTGTCAGAGAAGAACTTAATAAGACCTCCCCACGCATTATGGGTGTTTTGAATCCGATTAAGGTAATTATTACCAATTATCCTGAAGACAAAGTAGAATATATTGATGCGGTGAACAATCCCGAAGATACCACCTCGGGAACAAGAAAAGTACCTTTTTCAAGAGAACTTTATATTGAAAGGGAAGATTTTATGGAAGAACCGGTTAAAAAATTCTATCGCTTATCACCGGGAAGAGAAGTAAGGTTCAGATATGCATATTTTTTAACATGTACGGGTGTTAATAAAGACGAAAAGGGCAATATTACAGAAATACTATGTACCTATGATCCCGAAACAAAAGGAGGAAATGCACCCGATGGAAGGCGATCGAAAGCCACCCTGCACTGGGTATCCGTAAAACATGCAAAAAAAATTACCGTTCGTTTATATAATAAACTTTTTAATCAAAAAGATCCTAGTATAACAGAAGAAGGGGAGGACTTTACAATAAATCTCAATCCAAGATCCTTGGAGATATTAAATGAATGTTATATAGAACCCAGTATTGAAAATGCAAAAACAGGTGATATATATCAATTAGAGCGCTTGGGTTATTTTGTCCTGGATAAGGACTCTACCCCAGACAATAAAATTTTTAATAGAACAATAACACTCAGAGATACCTGGAAAAAGATACAAAAAAACAACTCACAAGCACATAAGTAAAGAGAGTAAAACGGTTATTTAAACCTTTGAGCAAAAAAAAATATTGCAATAATTTCAAAAAAAATTTTAAAAAATTTAACATTTTCATTTAGTAAAATCTATTAACATTTTCATATTGTAGCAATAAAAAATAATTAGAACTTGGAAAAAAAGATAAAATGTGCTATCATTAGACAATCGGAGGTAAGAATGAAAAAGATATTATTTTTTGTATTTTTAGCTGTTTTCACTCCAATCATTGTGCATTCACACGGAATAGGGCTTGTTGGGGGATATCCCGGTGGTCTTGTTTTTAGATGGGATATGCAAAAAAGCTCAGCGGTAGATCTTTATTTAGATTATTATTGGGGAGATTTTGCAATTGCAGGTGATTTTGTTTTGAAAAAAGATATGAAGCTTGGTGAATTTCCAATCCAACTATTTTATGGCGGTGGAATTGGCGCAATGTTTTATACATACAATGATTATGTTTATGATTCTTATTATATATATGGACATATAGTAAAAAAGACATATATTTATCCAAGTATAAGAGCAAAGGTCGGAGCTTCTTATTTCATTCAAAGCATGCCAGTTGAAATTTTTATAGAAATGGGACCATCAATAAATATTGGGGAATATATTAACCTTATCGGTTTTCACGGTGGTGCCGGATTTAGATATAGATTCTAAATATATTCAAAAAAAAGACATCCACATATCCAGCTTTTTGCGAAATAAGAAATATAATAACCGAGTGTTGAAAGAGGTGCCCGACTAAAGGTCATGAAACATCCATTCCTTATCCAGTACCCAGTATGGAGTATCCAGTATTTTTTTCTTACTCAGTCATGGCGACTTAGTACTTAGCACCATTCTTTTGAATTTTTGAACCCTCGACTCTAGACCTTTGACCCTCAACCTTTGACTCATATATAGTGGTTATAGACAAAAATGTAAATTAATTGTGTAATTTTTTAATTGTATTAATCAGATTGTTCAGATCGTCAAGATCGTAGAATTTTAATCTGATCTCCCCCTTATAATGCTTGTTTGTTTTGATCTCTACTTCTCGCGATAATTTGTCTTGAATATCTTTTTCTATCTTTATGATATTGGGATCTTTCTTTATTTTTGACTTTGTACGCTTTTTGGAAGACGGTTTGTTTTTCAAAAGATCTTCCAACTGCCTTACACTTAGACTCTTTTCAATAGCAAACTTTGCATATTTTAAAGCCTTTGCCTCATCTAATACAGCTAAAGTTCGCCCATGCCCTTCACTTAATTTCCCGGATACGATTAATCCTTTAACTACCTGAGGTAGTTTCAGCAATCTCAGGGTATTGGTAACATACACACGAGAATACCCAAGTAGTTCACCTAATTTTTCATGTGTGAGTCCTGTTTTATTCATCAAATTAAATATTGCATCAGCTCTTTCAATACTGTTTAGATCCTCTCTTTGAATATTCTCCAAAAGAGAATAAAGCATAATATCATCATCATGTAACTCTTTTATTATACACGGAATTTCATTAAGGTTAGCCAATTTAGCTGCGCGATATCTTCTTTCACCCGCTACGATAATATATTTATCGTTCTTTTTTATAACAATAATGGGTGAAATGATACCGTCCCTTGCAATGGTTTTTGAAAGAGACATTAACTTTTCTTCATTAAAGGTCTTTCTTGGTTGATCCGGATTGGGTAATATTTTATGAACACCTATTAGCTCAATATTCTTTCCGCTTATAGGCGAATTTTCAGAGAAGAGAGCATCTAAACCCCGCCCCAGTACCTTTTTATTCTGTTTTCCCATAATATCTCTCCACTATTTCCTTTATTAATTCTTTATATGCAAACGCTCCTTTTGAAGAGGGAGCATAAGAAAGGACCGACTCTCCATAACTTGGCGCTTCTGCGATCCTCACATTTCTTGGGATCACGCTGTCAAATACCAAACCATTAAAATGGCTTTTCAATTCAGCATAGACCTCTTTTGAAATAGATGTTCTTATATCGTACATAGTTACAAGAAACCCTAAAATATTTACCTTTTTATCGATAGCTTTCTCTACCTTTTCCAATGTATGGATCAACTGTGTTAAGCCTTGCAGAGCATAAAATTCTGCTTGAACCGGGATCAAAACATCATCACAGGCAACAATGGAGTTCAGGGTCAAAAGGTTTAACGATGGAGGTGAATCAATAAGAATAAAGTCATAGTTTTCTCTTATTGGCTGAAGCGCATTTTGCAAATAAAAAAGGCGCCCGTTATCATTGGCAAGTTCAAGGGTCAATCCACTAAGATCTTCATCAGCAGACAAAATATGCAGGTATTTATTTTTTTTGATAATACTTTTTTCTACTGCAACCGAATTACTTAAAACATCATAGACGGTATATTCCTGATCTTTAATGTTTATGCCGTATCCGGTGGTTGTATTACCCTGGGGGTCAAAATCAACAATAAGGACTTTTTTCTCCCAAAGAGATAGCCCTGTTCCAATATTTACTACGGAGGTTGTTTTTCCAACACCCCCCTTCTGATTAGCTACATTAATTATTTTTCCCATTGATGGTAAATTCCTCCCACTTATCTAATTGCATATTATGATAATTTCCGTCAGGTCCCATGATCCATGCTTGATAATAGATCTTTAGAGGCGCCGAATCTATTTTTACAACCGAAATCGGTCCGGAAGTTATATCCTCATTAAGATTTAAAAATTTTTCCGTTAAAGTTATATAAACAGTATTATTATTGGCATCTTTTGTAATGTCAAAATCATCAAAATTGTTTTTGATGACCGCCGCACTCTTTGCATTGGGTATTTTTATAAGAAGCTGCGTGCCGTTTTTATTGACAAGGGATTCCGTATTTCCACTATTTTTTAAGGATATGAGAAAACTTTGGTGTTTTCCTTTTCTTTCAAGAGGAACAATGCTAATATCAGCAGAGTATATTAAGGACTGGTCGCCGAAAATATAGGGGTAATACGCCGTTTTTACAAGATAAGGTTCGTTTTGTTTGGTGAACCGGAAAATGCAAACACCCTTGAAATTTTTTGAATGCCTGTTCTTCAAGATACCATAGTAGAGTTTTAAACCATGAGGAGTGATAACATCGTATAATAAATGCGATCCTCTGGGAAAATAATAATACTTAAAAAAGATGGGTTTTTCCACCCTATAAATATAAATATAGTCACCATTGAACAATGAATTATTGTTCAAGGAGTAATTTTTTTTAGAGGACACAAGCTTGAACGCTGGATTTTCGCTCACCTCCTCGTAATTTACAAAGGTCCAAGATCTTACCCTGCGATTCTTTTCATTATAATAGATCCGGTAATAATAACTTGGTAACCCAATATAAAAATCTTTACCAAGCTTCTCACAGGTGTTATAAACAGATTCGATCCACCGAATATCCGTAATTGATGTTTTTTGAAAAAGGGTTTTTCCTCTATGCAGATCATAGACCATGGGAACATAATAATCGATATATCGGAGAATCTTCTTAAAATCGTCCTTTTTTAGCCAGCCTACCATGGGAGAAATAGAGATCTTGTAATTTGGAAATGTTTTTCTTACGAGTTTTAATAATTGAGCATAACGCTTGAGATCAACATCATATCCCTCAAGATCCAGCTGTATTCCCTTTACGGAAACCCCGTGATCAAGAAATAATGCGATCTGACTCTTAATGATATTTATCACAAAGTCAAAGGCGCTATCATTTTTTAAAAGATATGGATTATAAAAAGTATGTTTTCCCCAGCTTTCAAAGGTGAATATAAGCTGAATATCAAAATTATTTAAAAGGGGAGCAATCTTATCAAAGTTATTGTCAAATTCAAATCCGTTGAAATCCGGTTTACCTCTAAACAGATAAAAACTTCCACTATGAATGATAATGGTTGAAAAATCCAACCTTGCAAGAACTTCAAGATCGTCGGGTTTAAATGCAATGTTTTTATGCCAATGCCAAATTGCATTGGAAGCAAAAGAGAAAATGCTAAAACATAGGAATAATAAAATAAATATTTTTTTCATAAATATAATTTACAAAAAAAATGAAAAAAAAGCAAATAAAAATAAAATAAAAAACACATATAGTCCATACAATATCACGGATTAAGCGAAAAGAGAAAAAAAATGCGGGTATTAATACTAAAAATACGCTGCGATACATAGACCACAGTTGAATAAATATAAATAATGTGGTATAATGAACCATGATAGAATTAAAGAATATAAAGAAAAATTACTACCTTAAAAAAAATAGAATTATCGAGGCGGTCAAAGGAATAGATCTTAATATTCAACCGGGCAGAATATACGGACTATTGGGTCCTAACGGTGCCGGAAAAACGACAACACTCAGGATGCTTGGAACCATACTTAAACCCACCAAAGGCGATATTTTATATAATAAAAAGTCCATATTTGATGATGAGCAAGGCTATAAGCAAAAACTGGGGTATATCTCGGCAAATACCGGAATATACGGCAAACTTTTTCCATATGAATTTGTTGAGTATTTTGGATTATTAAATGGTATGGATAAGGAGGTGATAAAGAGTAGATTTGAATATGTAGCGAGAGAATTAAAAATGGGATCCATATTAAAAACGCTCTGTGGAAAGCTCTCAACAGGTGAAAAACAAAAGGTTTCAATTGCCCGTATTATGATAAATGATCCCGAAATACTTGTTCTGGACGAGCCGACCCTGGGTCTGGATGTAATTACATCTAAAACTATAGTTGAATTTATAAACAAAAGTAAGCAAAAAGGCAAACATATCATAATGTCCACCCATGTTCTGTCAGAAGCAGAGTACCTTTGCGATGATGCGGGAATTATATACAATGGCGAAATAGTATATACGGGATCCCTAAAAGCTCTAATGGGGGAATATAAAGGACTTTCGCTAGAGGAGATCTTTTTCAAACTACTGGGGGAGAATAATGAAAAATAATATCCTCACTATTTATAAAAAGGAAATACTTGAATTTCTTCGGGATAAGAGAGTATTGATATCAACCGTAGTTGTTCCCCTGCTTCTTTTCCCTTTGCTCATGTTCGGAGTATCATATTTTTTTTCAAAACAGATCTCAAAGGTTTCACGTGAAACAGTTTATTTGGGCTATGATTCTATTGTGACAAAAAAATATTTGAAAACTATATTCAAACCGCCACTCTATGTATTAAAAAAAACAATTAAAAAAAACCATAAAAAAGCATTGGATGATAAAGAGATCAATTTTTATATAGAGATCAAAGAAGACAAAAACATTCTTTTTAATATTTATTATGATAAATCCAAGCAAGTCAATGAAATAAAATATTCAAAAATAAAAAGCCGGATCGAGGATTATAGATCAAAATACATAAAAAAGGAATTGATAAAATTTAATATTACTGAATTATTGGATAAGATAAAAATAAAGACGAAAAATACTGCTACAAAGAAAAAAATGGGAGTATTTCTTCTTGCAATGTTCTTGCCCTATCTTTTGATCATTGTAAGTATAACGGGTGCAACATATGTAGCTATTGATGTTACCGTTGGAGAAAAAGAGAGAGGAACAATAGAAACCCTGTTATCATCTCCCGCCTCGAGGAGAGAGATCGTATTGGGAAAATACCTCAGTGTTACTACGATCTCTGCGATGACCGCACTTTTGGCTATCGTTTCTGTGAATATATCAATGCTTATGTTTCCCCAGCTTAACGGTGTAAAATTCCACATGGATTTATTTACCATATTTATCGTTCTATTGTCCATATTACCGATTTCAATGATATTTTCCGCTATTATATTTTTAGTATCATCATTTGCAAAAACCATAAAAGAGGCACAAAGCTATATTCAGCCACTTATATCTCTTATCATTATTCCATCCATGGCGTCATTGTTTCCCGGTATAGATCAAACAATCCCCGTAGCCCTTATTCCGGTGGTGAACATTTCTATATTAATAAAAAATATCTTATATCAAGAGATCAAGCCCCTATTTCTTATAATAACAATTGGAGAGAGCTTAATTTTACTTGTCATTTTCATTGTTTTAGCGTTTCGGGCATACGAAAGAGAGGGTATTGTCTTTTCATCAGAATAAAAGAAAAATAGCTCACAATGGATTCCCACTAATTATTGCATAAATGCATCACTTGAAATAAATTGATTTATTTATTATAATTCCATATGAAAAAGACAATATTAATATTAGGTGGTAGCGGTTTATTGGGTTATGATCTTACAAGAATACTTAGTGAAGAATATACGGTATTTTCCTATAATTCAAAAGAAGTAGATCTCACTCAGCCTCAAAAAATAATTAGCGCAACAAGTGAAATAGAACCGGATATAGTTATAAATTCCGCTGCTATTACCAATGTTGATTGGGCGGAGACAAATAAAGACAAAACGCTGAAAGTAAATGCTTATTCTCTATACACGCTGTGTCAGCAAGCCCAAAAATTAAATTTTGAGCTTTATCACATATCAACGGACTATGTTTTCAACGGAGAGTCGGGTCAGAAATATAGAGAAGACGAATTTAGATCAAGCGTAAATTTTTATGGGTATACCAAGATCTTGGCAGAAGAGATCATTGAGAAAAATTGTGAAAATTATAAAATATTAAGAGTTGCATGGCTCATGGGTCAACGGCGCGCAACACTTTATAATAAAATAAAAGACAGTACGAGCAAGACCATTAAAATTATTGATGATCAAATAGGTGATCCCACTTTTTCGTCGTGGGTCAGCGACATTATATTAAGTATGATCAAAAATGAAATAGATAATGGTATTTTTAATATTACATCCTCCGGGGGACTTTCCAGATATGAATTCGCCATGGTCTTGAACAAGAGATATTCTCTGGGTCTTGATATAGTCCCCATTAGCTCGAAAGAACTGTCACGGCCGGCTCTTCGCCCGAAAAACACCTCTTTGAATAACGAAAAAGTAATTTCTCAATTGAATATAAAAAAACATAGTTTTTACGATCAACTGGAGTTATATGACAAAAGATAAATTAAATCAAATAAAATTTACGAACGAAAAGATCTTTTCAATGGTCATAAACACCATTGAAGCACATCGAAGGATCATCATTTCCCAAGATGATCGCCAATTTATCAAAAGCGCCGTCAGCTTACTTCTCGATGTTCTTGGAAGCAAGTGGAGAATGGATAATACGCCCACTCCGTTACATTCAATAAATGTTGCCTTGAAATGTATTTCATATTATAAGCTATATGATAAAGAAATGATCGTTGCCGCCTTGCTGCACGATATTGTAGAAGATTCGTATATTCCTCTTGATACCGTTGAAAAGGCCTTTGGTGCAGAGGTCGCTTATTTGGTTGACGGTTTAACAAAATTCAGCTATGAAGAAGGAAATATTACCAAAGCGGAAAGAGAAGCCGCATCTTTGTTAAAACTTATTCTATATGCACAAAAAGATATTAGGATATTATTGATCAAATTTGTTGACCGAATAGATAATTTACAATCAATATATGCTGCTCAAGATATGCAGATCTATATAAAGAGTAAAGAGGCGGAAAAGGTGTATGTTCCACTTGCTGATTTTTTAAGTGTTTGGATAGTTAAACAAAAACTGGAAGATCTTTCGTTTAAATTAATAAATCCAAGACAGGGTAACGAGTTATATAATGAATTTTATAACTTCAAACAAAAGAAATTCAAAGGTAAGGTTCCGGAAAAATACATCAATGAAAATATTTTAAAAAAAATACTAAATGAATTGAAAAAGAAAAAGATCAAGGTATTGTCCACCAAATACAGAGAAAAAAGCCTTTATAGTATTTATAAAAAACTCTCAGATAAGAATGTTAGGAAACTAAGCGATATTCACGACCTTTTCGGCTTTAAAATAATTTTGGATAAAGATGATGAATGTTATGAAGCCCAGGAGGTAATAAAGAAAATATTCCCCAAATATAGAAGAATAAAGGATTATATAAAAAAGCCGAAAGCTAATGGGTATAAATCCATTCATATCGTTTTGGAAGAACCCCGGCTCAAGTTCTTGGTGGAGGTACAATTGAAAACCGATGAAATGGAGGCGAAGAACGAGTACGGAGCTGCCTCACATTCCATATATAAGGGCTGGAATTTTAAAGAAGAGCAATTAGAGAACCTTAACGAGATCTTTTCATTACTTGAAAACAGTTTTAAAACAAAACAATTATTAAATACAAGTTTTGGTATTAATGTATTTACACCAAAAGGAAAAAAACTCACATTACTCGCCGGCTCGACCCTTCTTGATATGGCTTATAGGATACATACGGACCTTGGAAACCATTGTAAAGAGGGTGAGATCATAAGGGAAAGCTCCGGCGAAAAAATAAAAATACGACTCCCATTTAACGGATTATTGGAAAATAATGATATCGCTAAGATCATAACCGATCCCGATTTTCATCCGGCAATTAACTGGCTTTTATTTGTCAGGACCAATAGTGCTTATAAAAAACTTAAAACATGGTTAAAACAGTACTATAAAACAGATGAAATAATAAATATACTGACAAAAGCCGTTTATTCAAATGAATTAAAGGGTAAATCCCCGATATATTCAATTATAAACAAACTATACGGCAATATTTATCCCGAGGGATTACAGAAACTCAAAAAAAATCCCGTTAAAGACCCCATTACATTAGATTCAGTATATACGGTCGTAAACAAATATACGGATGACAATATCATTGATTATGAGATCGCTGTTTGCTGTAGCCCGCTTTTCGGCGAGGAGATCGTAGGTATATATGAAAACGGGCAATTAGTAGTGCATAGAAAAGAATGTATGGAAATAAAGAATAAAAAATACATTCCCTTAAGCTGGAAGCCGAATATTGGTGCAAAAAAATGGGAAACCAGGATCTATTTTTCCCTTATAAAGGTCATGGGGGGGGATAAGGCGGAAAATAAGATCAAAAAATTATTAAACCCCGTGTTAAACAAGAACAAACATTATTACTCAAATCTAAATATAGAGTTCCAGTATAAGCTCGTCGCCAATAATAAAAGAGAACAGAAAAAAGTAACTTCTGGCTATATAGTAATGTTCATTAATAATACAAAATTAGTTGATGAGATCAGAAATATTCTGTTGAAGGACGGGAGCTTTAATGAAATATTACCCAATTGCTAATACCGATAAAAGTATATTCTTGTTTGACGCTCCCTTTATAAGTGGCTTTACAACGAGAATAGGCGGTGTTTCCTCAGGTAATTTTGAGAGCTTAAATCTATACTATGGTCGAGGTGATAAGAAAGAAAGCGTTATAGATAATTTTGCTATATTTCGAAAAAAATTAAAATATTCAGGGCAAATTGTATTTCCTCAACAGATCCACGATGATAAAATACACGAATTAATAACAGCACTAAAAAATACTACAATTATACCCAAATGCGATGCAATTATTACAAGAGAACGAAAGATCATGTGCGGTGTTAAATTTGCTGATTGTGTTCCCGTCCTGGTTTACGGAAAGGACTATGCCGGTATCATTCATTCAGGATGGCGGGGTACATTAAAAAAAATTACGCTAAGAACAATTGAAAGGCTCGTTGAAAAGGGAGAAGACCCGAACTTCTTGAATTTGATCATAGGTCCCCATATTAGCGAAGATAATTATGAGATCGGGAAAGATGTAAAAAAAGCTTTTATAGAAAAAGGTTTCAGCGGGCAAAATTTTAAAGAAAAGGGTAATAAATTCCTGTTAAACCTTTCCAAAGCAATTATTGAACCTGTGAAAAAAAGATATTCTAATATTAATATTCAAGATATTGGTCTGGACACCTTTTCACATAAGGAATTGTTCTATTCTTATAGAAGAGACGGTGCAAAATGCGGAGAAATGATAATGTTCTTCATTTTATGACGAGGAGATATATATGGAAGAAATTAAAAAGTATGAATTTGGAAAAATGACAATAGGAGATAGGGAGTTTACAAAAGATCTAATAATCACTCCAACAAAGATCATAGAGACCTGGCGAAGGAAAAAATCACACTTGCTAATATTAGATGATCTAGCAGAGGTGATGAGTGAAATAGAAAGCTACAGATATTTTCTTTGTGGTACCGGTTCATACGGTAAAATGAAAATATCGCAAGAAGTATTCAGTAAATTTAGAAGCTTTGACATCCTTTATTTTTATGGAAAAACGGTTGATATAAAAAATCTATACAATGAAGCCATAAAAAGAGATAAAAATTTTGTTGCTGTTTTCCATTTGACATGTTGAGAAATACAGTCCAAGGTCGAAAGTCCAAAGTCGAAAGAAGTATTAAGTTTTTAGTACTAAGTAAGAAATCTTTCATACTAAATACTGCATACTAAATACTGCATACTGGTTTTTAATTGTCCATTGTCAATTGATTTACTAATCTCTAAGTGTTTCTGCCGGAGTGAGTTTTTTGGCGTACCTTGCAGGAAATATTGCAGCAATAGTGGAAATTAAAAAAGTCGCTATCATTGTAATAAGCGAAAATGAAAGCTGTGGACTGGTTTTCATCACATAGGTCATGGGGAGATTTACACCCTCCATAGCCCCCGCATAGCTAATACCATATTTTGACATAAGGACAGTAATAAGATAACCCACAATTGCTCCCAATATGCCCCCAATTAAGCCCAGAACGCCCCCTTCTACGGTAAAATTCAACATTATATTTTCATCGGTCATTCCCAGAGATTTCAATGTTCCGATCTCTCTGATCCTTTCAAAAACCGATTGCATTAAGGTATTGATTATTACAAATGATGCTAAGATCAAAATAAGTATTACAAATAAGAACATTATGTATTTTTCAATTTTGAATATATTCCAAAAAGATCCCATTTGTGTGTAAAACGGCTGTGCTGCTAATGTATTATCTGCAAGATTCTCTTTGATCAAAGGCAGTATTTTATCAACCGATTTATAGCTTTTCAAATAAATCAAGACCTCCGGAGTGCTGATTTTCATTTTTAATAACTTCCGCGCATTGAAAAGATCCAGGAAAAAGAAATTATCATCAAAAAAGCTAATGCTGAATTTAAAAATGCCTCGTACCTCTAATTTAATACCATTTAAACCACCTTCTGATGTTTTTGTTGCTATCAATAATGTACTGCCAACCCCGACACCCAATTTTTTTGCCAAGCCCTGACCTATATATAAACCATTATTAGAAAGGTTGCCGTTAATCAAATTCTTTTTTAGAGGAATTCTTGTATTTAATAGATCCACTCCCTCACCAATACAATTTACGGTGTTTCCCCCTTCTCCCATTAATAAACCGAATTTAATCCTCTCTTCAATGCCAACAATGCCATGAATATTTTTTAATTTATTAATAATTGAAGCCGGTGAACCAATATATTCATTAACGGGAAAGAATCTTTCTCTTTCCAAATATTTCTTTGTGGTTATTCTAATATGACCGGTTTCATAATTTGTGTAATTTGAAATAAGGTCCTTTAACATTCCCTCCATAAAACCTTGCGCAAAAATGGAAATCATGACGGCAACTACAATTGCAATTATAGTAATAATTCCCCTCTTTTTATTTCGCAGGACATTTCTTAAGGCAAAAGAAAAAATAAATTTCATTGGCTTTTCCTAATAGCTTCTGCGGGTTTGAGTTTTAATGTTCTCTTTGCGGGGAAATAAGAAGCTAAAAAAGTTGTTATTAAACTCATTATTAACGGGTCGAGAAACTGATGAATAGACCATCTGGCATGAATAAGTCCCATGACCTTATATCCAAATTCGGCATCATCACTACCTACAAGTTTTGTAAAATCAATCCCGTTTTTCACTAAATAAATATTTAAAAGTCCCCCCATTATGGCTCCAAAGATAAATCCGAAAACCCCAATAAGCAATCCTTCATAAATAAATATTTTTTCAATTTCTCCATCTAACATTCCAAGCGCCTTCAATGTTCCGATCTCCTTTCTCTTCTCAAGAACAGACATCAACATTGTATTTAATATTCCAACGAATGCTACGATCATTAGAAGATATATAAAAACTTTTCCCGACCCCCAATCGGCTTTTGCAAAAGCAATATAATTCTTTCCCAAAATATTCCAGGGGATGATACTGTAATTAGAAATCTTTTTTCTTATAGATCTGATTGTGAACAGCAATAATTTAAAATGCTTTACCCTAAATGCGATCTCTGTAACACCATTGGTATTGATAAAAACTTGCGCTTTTTTTAGGGAAATAAATATTGCAGAATTATTGATCTGCGGGTCGGCGGCATTTACGATGCCGGTAATGGGGAGTTCGATGGAATCATAAAAACCTTTTAAGGTTTTAGTGGTGAGATAGATATAGTCTCCAACCTTCAGCTTCATATCTATTGCAAGATTTTCTCCAATAATAGCACCATCTTTTGAAAGATGACCGGATTTAATAAATTCTTGAAGATTAAAAACCGAACGATCCTTCTTTAAGTTGATCCCCCAGACAATGACGGGGGCAGAATCAACACCATTATCAATTTCACCTATGAAACGAATTCTTTCAGTGTAACTTTTAATCTCTTCATTATTTTTCAGTATTTTTTCTAATTCACCGTAATTATTAATAAAGTTTTCTCGTTTAAAGGGCTTTTTCTCATCATATCCCGTTGTTCGTATTTGAAAATGGCTGGTAGTAAAATTAATTAAATTTTCAAATGATTTTTCTCTTATTCCCCTTGCTAAGCCATCCATCCAGATGAAAATTGCTACTGCGAACGATATCAACAAAAATGTTAAAAGAGTTCTTTTTTTGTACCGGATCAAGTTTTTAAAAGCCAATAGAAATATCATGTGTTTATAATATCACTAAAAGAAAAAAAAGTCAAAATTTTTGAAAAAATATACAAAATAAGTTATAATCAAAGATGGAGTGTAATATGAAAATCAAATTGCTGCTTCTTATTTTAGGTATAATATTAGTATTGGTTGGTCTTGTTCTTGTATATCTCGGCTTTGCACCAATTCCTTCGCTCATAATCGCCGTGGGATACATTTTAATTGCCATATCCCTGATCCCGGAAAAAAACAACGATGACACGAAAGAAAAGAAATAGAAAAACCGGTTTTCTTAACGAATTATTGGATGCGGTAATTTCAGCCTTTCTCATTGCCCTTATCGTTAAATCCATTTTTTTTGATGTGGCAAAGATTCCTACATCATCTATGGAAGATACGCTTATGATAAATGATATACTAATAGTCGATAAATTTATGTATGGGATCAATATCCCTTTTACGAAATTGAAATTTAATTTTATGGAAAAAAGACACCCTAAAGCAGGTGATGCCGTTGTTTTCATTCCACCGTCATATACAATGAGCGACAAACCCCTTTTTGTGAAAAGATGTGTGGCCGTTCCAGGCGATAAGATATATACAAAAAACAATGTTCTATACATTAACGGTAAGAAAATTTCTGAGAAATATTTAAAAATAGATCCCGATAAAAGAGAGTATTTTAAAAATTGGCCCTTTAAAGATAAAAATTTTTATACTGCAAATAGAGAAAAATTGAATTTAAAAGATCCTCTTCCGGATAATTTTCCTCCCATCGGGAAAACATACACTGTTCCCAAGGGTTATTACTTTATGATGGGTGATCACAGGACAGACTCTTATGATTCTCGATTTTGGGGTCCTGTTCCCTATAAAAAAGTTATTGGTGTGGTGAGATTGAGAATATTTCCATTTCACCGGCTCGCATTTATTCATTAGAAAAGGAGTTCTCTATGATATTAAAAAATAAGAATTTCGTATTTTCGTCCGAATCGGTTACCGAGGGTCATCCCGATAAAGTTGCTGACCAAATATCTGATGCAGTTTTAGATGCAATAATAAGTGAAGATAGGGCATCACGGGTTGCAATTGAAACAATGCTTACCACGGGGATATGTTTTATATCCGGCGAAATTACTACGAAGACCTATGCAAATGTTCATGATATTGCAAAGGGTATCATAAAAAAAATCGGTTATACCAAAGAAGAATACGGCTTTTCTGACTCTACGGTAGGAGTTTTAACAAGTATAAAACACCAGTCCTCTGATATTGCAATGGGTGTAAACGAAGAAGAACATGAGCAAGGCGCCGGGGATCAAGGTATGATGTTTGGTTATGCAACCAATGAAACAGAAGATCAGATGCCCATGCCCATCTATTTGGCACATAAATTAACAAAGAAATTAGCATTTGTAAGAAAAGAAGAGGCAAATCTGATACCATATTTGAGACCTGACGGAAAATCCCAAGTCAGCGTAAGATATGTTAACGGAAAACCAAAGGAAATTACTGCTATTGTTATTTCAACACAAACCGATAATGTTTCTTTAAAAAGGATAAGAGAAGATGTGAGAGAATATGTTATAAAACCCATAATACCGGAAAATATGTGGGCAAAAGATATTAAGATCTATATTAATCCTACGGGAAGATTTATCATAGGCGGTCCCGTCGCAGATACCGGCTTAACAGGAAGAAAAATAATAGTGGATACATACGGTGGTGTCGGTTCTCATGGCGGCGGCGCATTTTCGGGAAAAGATCCTTCCAAGGTGGATAGGTCTGCATCCTATATGGCAAGATATATTGCAAAAAATATAGTGGCTTCCGGATTAGCCGATATGTGTGAAGTTCAGGTTGCCTATGCCATAGGTGTTGCAGATCCGGTCTCATTCATGCTGAACACCTATGATACCAATAAGGTTGATGAAGATAAGCTTGAAAAAATAGTAAGAGAAATATTTCCCCTTAAACCCAAAAGTATCATAGACGAACTGAAACTTTTAAATCCTATATATCTCAAAACGGCTGCATACGGTCATTTCGGTCGCCCGGAATCTGATTGGATGGTGAATTATAAAAATAAAACATTCCCAAGCTTTACATGGGAAAGAACGGATAAAGTAGATGCTTTAAAAAATTACTTCAATATTAAATAGGAGAAATTGATGAAAACTGTTTTTAAAAAGGTTCTTTTTACTCTCTTGATAGCAATAGTTTTCTTTTCTTGTGGTAATAAGTATGAAAAAATTGCGAAGATCAATAAGAATTATATAAATATAAATGATTTTAAAGCCATGCTGAATCTGGGAACATATAATGCTTTCAAGGATCTTGATCCGCAACGCCAGTATTCCTTGGGAAAAAATTTGATACAGCAGGGGATAGATCACAAGGTATTGTATATCTTGGCGAAAGAGAATAAAGTAAAATTGGTAAAAGACGAGAAGTACAATAAGGAAAAAGAAGAATGGAATAAAAAAAGAAAAGATTTTTATCTAAAAATAGGTATCAAAGAAAAAGAATTAAACAGGATCTTTGATGAATATTATTTACAAAAAGCTTACTTAGAAAAAGTTAAAAATGAGGTAAAATATACGGAAATCGATTTGAAAGATTTTTATAATTCTAAAAAAGCACTTCTTTTTACAGTAAAGGCACATATTGCAGCAGACCTTATAAGAATTAATATCAAAAATATGTCCGTTGAAGAGCAAAATAAAATAAGCAATAAAGTAGAGGCAATAAAAAAGAAATCCAAAAAGAATTACGAATTTTTTAAAACACAGGTAAAATTAGCATTAGGAGAGAATATAACCTTTATAGAAAATAAAAAATTCAATGTTAATTATTTGCGGATATTATTTAAGAAAAGTCCCGACGAATACAAGAACCTGCTCTCTCTGAAAATAAATTCCTTTTCAGATATTTATGATATTAAAAACGAAAAATTTCTTTTCTATATCCGGAATTCACAAACCAGTGATATTGTACAACAATACGATGAGGTAAAGGCGAATGTGATCAAAAATTTTATCGACGCGAAAATGCAGGATATGATACAAAAGAAGATGGAACAATATAAAGCAACGAATAAACAGAATATTTATGTTGAAAACCCCTTTGCATTGATCTATAAATAAAAATGTCCCATCACCGCCAAATAAAGGAAAAAAAACTTTTATTTGTCATATTGTTTAATTTTACCATTGCCATTACGGAATTTTTCGGTGGTATTTTGTCTCATAGCTTGTCTTTGCTCTCAGATTCTTTTCATAATCTTACAGATACCGTAGCAATTGCAATGGCATATCTTGCCTTAAAAATAGGACAAAGACCTGCCGATAAAAAAAGAACCTTCGGCTATAAAAGAATTGAGATAATAACAGCATTCATCAATGCATCCATTATGCTGGTGGTCATTGTTTTTATGATATACGAAGCCCTGAAAAGATTAAAAAACCCCGTTATTATAAATTTCAATCTAATGCTTATTATTGCAAGCGTAGGCTTGATAGGGAATTTACTATCCATTCTGTTCCTAAAAAATGAAAGGCATGGCGATCTTAATACAAGGGCTGTCTTTTTACACCTTTTTTCGGATTTTATATCATCCATACTGGTAATATTGGGTGCAATTTTTATCAAACTATTCCACATATATTATTTAGACAGCATTCTTACAATAATAATTGTTCTGCTTTTGCTGAAAGAAACGCTTTTAATAATAAAGGAATCGATCTCAATCCTATTGGAGTCAACGCCGTCCAATATTGAGATAGATAAATTAGCCAAAACCATAAAAGATCTATCTCCAAGAATAGAAAACATACACCATATCCACCTTTGGAGCATAAATGAAAAAGATATTTTAATGGAATGCCATATTAGATTAAACAAAGATCTAAATATTGGTCAAGTTGATGAGATCAAAAAAAAGGTCAATGGCTTATTGGAAAAAGAGTATTCCATACATCACTCAAATATTCAATTCGAGCTGGAGAAATGTAAAGATGAAGATATTATCCGGAAGAAATAAAACCTGGTTTTTATTGCTGATCGTATTATTAGCTCTTTCCTGCGGGTCAGCCCCATATTATGATATTGAAACAGAGGGTATTGACCCAGAGGTTTTACCCGTCCAAACCAAAATAGACGAGAAAGAGACCCTGAATATTATCAATAATAAAGGACGATTTTTAGTTCTAAAATTGGCAGAATATACTATTCAAGCGAGGGTATTACATAAAAAGAAATATTCATCAGATCCCCCATCTGTACTTTCTCCAATTGATCTCGCACTTGGCTGGGGTAAATTTTTACCAAAGAAAGAATATGACAAATACTATAAGGTTACTCAATTCGGTCGGTGGTATTATTTTAAAATAAAGTCGGGTGCTCCTTTCACGGAAGACCATTTTTCCCTGCATAGTGCTAATAACCATATTATTCCCGCCAATAAGAATGTTAAAAAAGAGATATTAAGAATAAAAAAAGGGGAGATCATTAAACTAAAGGGTTATTTGGTAAAAATTTCAGGTGATGTGAATAAAAAAGGAGAATTTTTCTGGCAATCCAGCCTTTCCAGAGAAGATACCGGGAACCACTCATGTGAGGTTTTTTATGTGGAGACCATTCAAACGGGAGATAAATTATATTATTGACACTGCAAATTAATTTAATAAAAAAAAATAAATCGGCAAACGGTGTGAAAACATTTCTAACACATGTTTAATCCGCCGTAAATAAAGATATACTCGTCTTCAAGGAAGCACCTATCGATCAATTCAATACGATTACACGGCATATAACAAAATTTATTTGATTTTATAACAAACTTTTGTTATAATACTAAAAATAATTAAGGAGGTATTATGAAGAAATACCAAGGAATTAAAGCCATTTTGATTTTGGCTATTATTTTGTTCAGCGTCAAAGTTTTAGCAGTACATTATCCTACCGCATATTTTACGCCATTAAATTCTGTTTACCCTTTTTTTAGCAATGTCATTATTGATTATAACGATGGTTATACGCAATTACAAGGAGATGATAGTTTTTATTTAGGCGGATTCTATGATGGTGTATTTTTGTACAGTCCTACTGATGATATTTCTGATGGAGTTGCACTGGATTGGGGCAGCGGTACGGATGGATGGCCCTTTTCGTATTGTAAATACGATCAACTCTTTATGGGGACCGTAATTGTTTCGGAAAACGGTCAAGCAGAATCGGGCGGTGCGCAATTCAATACATTTAACCATATTCACTTTTCAAAGACAATGTTAAACCAAAACCAGAACTATACACTGAATGGTACGCCGAATGCCGGTTTTGGCGATAATGCTTATTTTGATAGACGGTTTGACCCGTATTATCCGTTAACCGGAAATATGGAAACATATATGAA
>JAGGYO010000164.1 GCA_021162505.1 bacterium | reverse complement strand
TAATTTACCTTGAAGAATTAAAGGTATCCACTTTGGATTTTCTTTTAATTGGTCGATTCAATATAGGGGGGGGGTTGACAAAGATGGGGGTAGTAATGTATGATAAAAAATAAAGGAGAAAAAATGAATACAAATATGGAGATCAAGATTTTCTTTGAAAAGCTTTACCAATTTGAAAGTGGGGGCGAGAGTATTCGCTTGAACAAAACATCAATCTCCCATGAAATGAAAAAAGAGGTCATTATCCTCTTTAAAAACAATTTTTCCAATGAATTAAAAAAGTATAAATTCAATAAATTGGATGATGAAGAGATTCTTATTTTTTTAAAGATATTTGCCTATAATATTTATAATTTTATGCCTATCAAAATCGCTGATTTGTTTAAATTCAAGATGAGAGAAGAGATCTATAAGATAAGCTACTTAGAAAAGGACAATCTCCTGATCAAGAACAAAATAATTATCGTTTCCCATGATGGAGGCGTTAGTTTCAAGGTAAATCAGGAGATATTAAACGCCATTCTCGGAACGAAGATGATACAACCTACTGAAAGGAGAATGCTATTCAACATTCCCACGGAAAAAGCTCAATTACTCATTAAGAAAACAAGTGATGTGGATTTTGAAAACGACCTCATTTTAAATAAAAATACACGAAGAAAAATTATTCAAGGTTTGACCATTTATAAAAATTTTAATGTAATCAAGAAAAAATGGAATGGGGCTGGGATCCTTGATGAATTGAGACGAGTAGTATTTTTATTTCATGGAGACCCCGGAACAGGAAAAACTTACACAGCGTATGGAATAGCTAACTATTTAAATGTTCCGCTTTATTATGTAAATATTGCAGGTACGCAATCAAAATGGGTTGGGGATAATGAAAAATTCATAAAAAGGATCTTCGAGGAATTCGCAAGTAAGAAAAAAGGAATTCTCTTTTTTGATGAGGCAGATGCACTTTTCGGAAGAAGGATAAAAGGAGCAACTTCCCCTGTTGGGGCTATGCATAATCGAGTTCTAAATATCATGCTTCAAGAGGTGGAAAAAACAAATAACCCGCTTATTCTCACTACTAATTTTTCAATGAATTTTGATAAGGCATTTGAAAGAAGGATAAATTATAAGATTGAGTTCAAAAAACCAGACCAAGAGATGAGGAAATTACTTTGGTCAAAAAAATTACCGAAGGATGTTCCACTGTCAAAAAACATTTCCATAGATAAACTTTCACAATATGAACTAACGGGAGCAGAAATAGAAAGCGTATGTCTAAACGCATTGCGAAATACTGCATATAGGATAGCAAGTACAAAAGATATAAAATTAAAGATGGATGACCTGATGGAAGAGATCCGGATGGTGCTGGATTTTAATAGCAATAACAAAACTGTGGGTTTTGTAAAAAATTAAAAAAGGAGGATTTTATGGATTATCAAAATGCAAAAACAAATGTGGTTAAAAAATTGATCGCAACCTTACCTTATGATAAGGGACACAGTTTGGTAAATGCTCTTTTAGCTTTAGAACAATACATAGAAAATGGTTTGAATTGCTTTGCAGAGTATCTTCATTTTACACGGTTAAAGGTAAATCATGAGCGTTACTACCTTATGCTACTAAAAGAGCTCAATAATAAAGCATATGAAAAAACGCTGAAAGAACAAAGAGAATCAGAAGAAGATTACAGAATAAACTCGGAAAAAGAAAGAAAAAAAGATCTTAAAAGATGGATAAAAGCAGGAGGTGTAAGATGAAAGTAAATTCACAAGGTTTAAAATTTGAGGATCTGGTTATTAAGGATAAAGAAATCAAGGATTACTTTTTAAGGTTCAAAGGTGATGATGAAGCATTGAAAAATGAGATTGTAAAGATATTAAAGATTGGCATCTCCGTTGTTACGGATGAGAGATTAATAACCTTAATCAATCAATTGGAAAATGAACTTGATGTAAAATTTGCCAATTTAAAAGAGCTCTTAAAAGAAAGAGAAATTAAGACATCAGGAACCAAAAAAGGATTCGTTTTTGAGGATCTATTGGAGAAGAAATTAAATGAATTTGCTAAATTGTTCGGTGATGAAATTGTTTCTACCGGGACGAAAATAGGATTACTTCCCAAAAGCAAGAAAGGTGATTTTGTTATTACATTGAACAAAGAAGAAACCTTGGGAGTGGAGATGAGAATGGTTGTAGAAGCCAAAAATTCTCCCATTAGTTTAACCGGCAGTCAAAGTGCTTTCAATGAATTGGATTTTGGGAAACAGAATCGTGATGCAAGAGAAGCATTTATTGTTTTTGGAAAAGATATGTCACCCAAAGAAGCTGGAATATTCCGTTATTATCCCAATCACGGCATTATCTGTCAAATCGACGAAGAGAAAGACGATACACTACCAATGGAGTTTGCATATAGATTTTTAAGGACCAAGATCATTGCAGGGCTTAAAAAGGAAACAAAAAAGAGTATTAATGCCGAAAAGATCAATAATTTTTTAAAAGCCGCTTATGAACAGATCAAAACATTTACTATAATGAAAAATTCCATTTCGAAAACAAGTAATCAAATACTAAAATTGAATGATTCCCTTGGCGAAATGGAAAATAATTTAAATGACATTTTCAAGGAAATCGAGAAAGAATTAATTAAGGGGGAATAAATGAAGATCTTTTTTACAGCAGACATACATTTGAAAGAATATGGTGATGAAAGATGGAAAGCATTAGAGGAGATCTGTAAGATCGCCCATGAGAAAAAATGTGAGCATCTTATTATCGGTGGTGACCTTTTTGATGATATTTCAACGGTTCGTGAACTCGGGCAGAAAATGGGTGATGAGATCTTTAATAATTTTGATTTTACTGTCCACATTATCCCCGGCAACCATGATCTGGGAGCGTTCACTAAACGACAGTTCTTAGGAAAAAAGACCAGAACATATTTGGAATATGAATACATTGATCTTGAAGGAACAATATTACACTTTTTCCCATTTATAAAAGAGAACGATGCACTTTCAAAGATGCTATTTCAGCTGTCACAGAACAAAGGGAAAAGAAATATATTAATTCTTCATACTAACCTTAACAGAATCATTTTCGACAATAACAATGAAAAGGATTATGAGTATATGGAGAGCGAGCTTGATGATTTTTCAGGTTACGGAATTGACCTTGTGCTTGCCGGGCATATTCATTCAAGGGTTCAGCACTGGGGATATGAGGATGGAGAGTTCTACTATTCAGGTTCCCCTGTTTCCATTACAAAAAAAGAAACCGGATTAAGGCATGCTCTCATCATCGACCCCGATGACCTGAATGTTGAAGGAATTCCTCTCAACACCTTCCATTACGATGAATTCTCATATTTTTTCAATCTAAATGATAATGACATCATGGGAAAATTATCAAATGATATTTCAACGATAGAAAACAACGCTTTTTTATTGCTTAATCTTTCCGGATTCATAAAAGGTGATGAGAATGAAATAAGAAAAAAGATAGAGGAGATTGTGAATAAAAACTTCAAGAATAGAAATAAAATAAATTTCAATATCCATGAAATGAGCTTACTTGAAGAGGATAATATTTTCAAGGATTTCAAAGCATTGTCTGATAAAGATGAGACACTCAATGAGATGGATAAGACCTTTCTCATTGAAGAATTCATTAAAGCGAGCAGGAAGTAGAATCATGAAAGAATTCAATTTAAAGAAAATCATGATCTCAAATTGCGGACCCCTAAAAAAATTTGAAAATGAACCTAAAAAACTCAATATCTATTTCGGTAATAATGAGGCGGGGAAGACCTTTTTAGAAGATTCAATCCTTTTTAAATTAGGGTTGGTGAGTAAGAAGAAAAACTCAATTATTTCTGAAGAGAGAAAGAAGGTGCTTGAAAATGCCACCATTGATATCTCAGTAGCCAATAAAAATGGAGAACTTTTGAAGTTCAATAATGACATTCTTGAAAAACTGAATCTAAATGAAGCGGATTTTCTAAGATTGTTCGTTGTCAGGAACAGTGATCTTGAAATAAAAGAAGGCGAAGATATAAAAGAAATATCCCAAAAGCTCATAGGTAACGATATATCAAGGATCAATACATTGAAAAAACATATAAGAAATGATTTTTTAACTGACGGTAATAAATTAAAAAAAGACATTGGGGACAATGTAATAAAAGCAGTCGATGAATTAAATGAAAGATTTGAAAAGGATAAAGGAAATACGGAACTTAGTTCATTGTCAAAAATAGAACTTTATATCCTGGACAAACAAGATAAGAGTAATCAACTGAGAAAAGAATTAGAAGAGATAAAAGAAGAAATGGCATATCTTGAGAAAACGGAAAAGGTATTAGAATATAAGAAGAAGATTAAACTGGAAAATGAGATCAAGAGATTGGAGAAAGAATTAGAGCAATTGAAAAAGTTCGTCGATGGTAAAAATAATTGGTTGGAATTGAACACTAATTTTAAAAATGAAGAGAAACAACACGATTCATTAAAAAAAAGCATTGCAGAATTTACAAGCGATATTGACAAATTAAAAGAAGAACTCGGACCGTTGGAAATAGAATTATCAAGCGTAGAAAAAAGATATGAACGATTAAAAGAAGCCAGTTCGAAATATAGTGAGATGATCGCCGAAAAGGATAAAAAGCTTTTAACGGATAAGAAATTATCAAATGTTAAGGTCATTTCACTGATTTCCTTAATATTGGGTTTCACCTTGCTTTTACTCGGGATAATCATCAAATCCCTACCATTATCTATAATCGGAGGTCTCGTTATTTCAATTCATTTGGTCTATACCCTCATCTTCTATTCAAAAAGTTCAGGACTTAGTAATAGTGATGAAAAACTTTTGGAACTTTTAAAAAACATCCGAGAATCAGGAACCGATATTAAGAGTATTGACGAGTTGAGCTCGGTTTTTAATGAGATAAAAACGCAATATGAAACACTTGTAAAGGAAAGAAAAACAGGTAACAATAAATTAAGCATGATGGAGGGAGGGTTAACTGAAAAAATAAAGGACCTGGAAAAATCTAAGAAAAACATGGATAAACTATCATCTGATATCGCCACTTTAAGCATTAATTTGCAGGTAAGTAACCTTGATGAATTGAATAATAAAATTAAAAAATACGATGAGGCTAATGCTTCCTGGAATACAAAATACGGTGAACTTAAGCGTTTTGAGAATATGACATTTGATGATATTTCTGATGATGAAAAGAATATGGAGATCACATTAGATGATAAGGAATTATCTCGTAAGATAATTGAGCATAAGCAAGGTATGGGTAAAATTGATCCTGAGCTGAAAACACTAAATGATCGTTTACTTGAACTCAACGAAAAACATAACAGATATATTGAAAAATTAAATGATTATAATAGACAATTAAAAAAAGTATTTTCCCATTACAATGAGATCGATGGTGTTAAACGCATTGAATTCAGCGAGTTCAGAACATTTCTTTCCATTTCTCAAGGAATAAAGAAACTAAATGAATTCGTTGAAGGGTTGAACAAGATAAAATTATTAAAGGAGAAAGCAATAGCATTCCTTGATGAAATAAATGATAAAAGAGAACTTGCCTTTAATGAGTACTTCGGATATGGAAAGAGGGTTTCAAAAATATTTAGTGAGATCACATCAGGTCGATATGTTTCTGTTAACTATGAGGATGAAAAACTCTTCATTGTGGATAAAAGAAAGGAAACATTGCCGGTAAATGTAATATCAAAAGGCACCTATGATCAACTTTTTTTTGCAATAAAACTGGCTTTTGCAGAGGAGATATTGGGAACTGTTAAAGGATTTTTTCTTCTGGATGATCCGTTCCTTGCAGCGGATGATAAAAGGTTTGAGAACGGACTTAGGCTCTTAAATGATCTAAGTAAAAAGGGATGGCAGATACTCTATTTTTCCGTCCAGAAAAGAGCCATGGAATATGCCAATGAGAACCGTTTGGACCTTGTTGTGTTAGGAGGATAAGATGGAATGGAGTTATATAGTTTTCAAATGCAGGAAGTGTAATTACAACATAAAGATTGATTCAGCAAGTTTTATCTTGCCAAGCAAGGGTTCAAAGCGGAATTTCGTAACCCAATTGGACGAGTATTATTTATGCCCAAAATGCAAAAAAAGTTTTATAACAGATGATCTCAGAAAATCAATGAATTATAATGACCAAAAAACATCTGAAGGATATAAAAAGATCATAGATGAACATCCGGATAGGGTTATCCAAGGCGGTGGTTTAGTAATAATTCCAGATGAATTGGCAAAGGATGTTCCCGAACCGAAGTTCTTCTGTGCCTTTTGCAATACCGCACTTATAAAGATCGACATCGAGATGCCTGAAAATGAGGAGGATGAAGATTTTGATGTTACATGCCCCATTTGTGGTGAGCCCATGTTCCCTGCTGAGATTTATGGATAAATTAAAAAGCAAAATTTATCTCAAATAAAATTATAATAAAGAAATCAGAAAAAATAGACATTTATATACCCTAGTTTATATTATTTATAACGGTTAAATCATTCT
>JAGGYO010000059.1 GCA_021162505.1 bacterium | reverse complement strand
TGCCTTTATACCAAGAGCACAATATATTCTAAAAGAAATAGAGAGAAAGATTGATGATGAAGAATTAAAACAACTTCCTTTTATTTCTGAAGAAAAAGAATCCTCAAATTATCCTCTTCCTTTTATTATTAAGCTTTTTTCAAGTGCAAATGGAAAAAAAGACGTATATTTTTCTATAAGGTATAACAAAGAAGGATATGCAGAGTTATTGTTTATCTTATATGTAGTTTCGGGGGGTGATTGGAACAAGGTGAAATTTTATAAAAATAAAATAGAAATAGATGGAAAGTGTTTATACTTTTCATTTAATGGAAAAAATATTGGAAGTATTAAAAGTAGTAAAACTTGCATTTGTTTCATAGGAACTATACTCAAGTGCTTCTATTAGGAGTTTTTTAAAAACTTTGAGATAAATTTTTTCCATTAAAATATCTGCTGGTAATTCCTTTTTATCTGAATTTTTTAACATATTTTTGTAATTTAATATCAATTTCCCCCATTCTGCATTTTTGTTAACACTTTCACAAAAACTCCTTGCAATATATTTATGCACAAAAGAAGGTTCCTCTTCAAAAACTGAAATTATAGGAATATTCGAATATTCCCTAAAAATATTCTTCTTATTTTTCCCTTCATAGCTCTCATTATTTTTATCGTTCCTGTCAGCTTCAATTCCTTCATTATCAGTGAAATCATTTTTTGATTCTTCAAATACCTTCTGCATTGTATGCAGTACTTGTGGTTCGTCACTACCATAACCGATAAATAACAAAGTAGTACTTCGAAGTTTATATCTAAATAAATCTGCTGCCCATTGCCTTTCACGCCAATCTTGAAGCTGTTGAGAAGTTAACAAAATTTTTTCGTAAAAGTTGTTATCTTCATTTATCAATTCAAAAGCACACCCATTAATCTTATACACTTTTAAAACATAAGGTTCATCATCAATTTTCACAGTTTTATTTTCAAATCTTTTCAAAGAAGAAAATCTCGCAAAGCTTTTTCTGTCATATATTCTAACAACTATGCTTTTTCTATATGAGACTTCATTATATGTGTTTTTTTCGTTTTGTAATTTTAAAAGTTCATTTGTCTTTTTATTACCAAAACCAAATGTTTTTAGATATGCTTTTTCCAGTAGAGTGTCATAGTTTGTTGTGATAACCTCTGTTATCAATCCTTCCCTTGCGAGAAATGCTAGGTAATAGTGAGCCTTGGTTGGAATAAGATAATTAAATTTTTCTATTTTCAATACCTCACTAACTAATTTCTCATATCTTTTTTGAAAATTCCCATTTTCTCCCATTAACCATACAAGCCTCTGGGAAAGCACTGATAGCTGTTTGTTCTTTACTTCGTTTTTTATTGAACATTTTTTACCACAACATTCATAAATATTACCATTTATACTGCTATTCGATATTCTCTCACAAAAACTACAAATCTTATTTGCTATATTTTTAACCATTACCTCAGTTTTATGGTACTCTTCAGGAATTTTTATTTCATATTTACTATCAAACGATACCCCTGCACCAAGTACTGGTGTACAGTTTTCATTCAGTATCTGCCAAATTAAATATCTAAAAGTTTCACTACTCATATTAGAATCCATATTTTCACCCTATATCCTTAATTTGTTTAAAAAATCTTCAAAATTACACTTTTCATAATCAAAAATCTCTATTCTATTTCCATTATCTCTGCTTAAAATTTGATATCCTGAATTATTCTCTATGTCTTTACCTGCATATATAAAGACCTTCAACTTTTTATTAAATCTCAAAGCTGTTTGCAATATATTCAAAATATGTGTATCATCTCTGTTTAAACCAAAACCAACTATAATACATTTTTCTGCGTCTTTTAGTGCTTCATATGCTTTATAATACCTTTCTATCATTTCAACAGAAATAATTGGTTTCAATAAAGATTGAGGTACAAAATTTGGTATAATCTTTTTATCCTTAATACTAGAAACTTCTTCTTCGCCTATTATTCTTCTGTCTTCAAGAACCATATATTCTCCTACTTTACCATGGATATGATTTACTACATAACTCACACCGAGAGTTTCTTTCAGAAAATTCGTATAATTCAAGTTAACGAAATAATGGTTATCTTGGTTTAAATTCTTTTTTAATATTTCATAGTAGCTTTCCCTATTTTTATCAAAACCTTCTTTTCTAAATCTCTTATATTGAACTTCAATTTCTCTAATCGTATAATCCATTGCCAGCATAAAATGCAAATATCTTAAAACTTTCGCTGGACTAATATTTTCTAAATCACAATTTAAAATTACGTCATATTGCTCATCAAATATAACTGTATAATCGAAAATTTTTAAAACATATTTTTCATAGACTTCTTTTTTTATGCTAGAAAAATTTTTAAAATTTTTTACCTTTTCCTCAAGAATCCTTTTTACATAATCAACTATAACATGTTCAGGTTCATAATATATAGGAGCTTCTAAATCTTCAAATAATTCATTTATATACAGTTCATCAATTTCTCTTATTTTTTCTTTTATCTGATTTTCGAAAAGGCTTATCATATTCTCTTTCAGATATTTTGTAATTGAGCTTCCACCAATATTTACTAACAAAGCGATAAAAAATTTGCCAGCTTCTTTATCACCACTTTCCAAAATATCTCGCACATGATTTTCATCTATTATTATTT
>JAGGYO010000070.1 GCA_021162505.1 bacterium | reverse complement strand
ACCCTGTAATTTATTGCTTCAGAAATATGATTTGGAGTGATCTTTTCACTTCTATCCAGATCTGCTATGGTCTTTGCTATCTTAATGATCTTTTTATAACTCCTTGCTGAAAAATTATACAGCCGCATAGCTTGTTTTAGTAATGATTGACTTTCACCATCTAAATTACAATATTTCTCCATCAATTTATTTGGAATATCTGAATTTAAAGAGAATTTTTCCTTGTCATAACGATTTCTTTGCATGCCTCTCACTTCCTCAATACGGGCTTTTATCTTTTCGGAGGACTCACCTGATCTCTTATTTTGAAGATCCTCAATGGGAACAGGCAGGACCTCTATCTGAATGTCTATTCTATCCATAATTGGTCCTGATATTTTCTTTCTGTACCTTTGAACCTCATTTAACGAACATGTGCATTCATGGTAGGGATCATTATAATAACCGCATGGACACGGGTTCATGGCTGCTACTAAAATAAAATTCGCAGGGAAAGTGATTGTATGCCTTGCTCTTGAAATAGTGATCTTTCCATTTTCTAAGGGAGCACGCAAACCTTCAATGGAATTTTTTGAAAATTCAGGAAATTCATCCAAAAATAAAATTCCCCTATGTGCAAGTGAAATTTCACCTGGTTTTGGAAAGCTACCACCGCCTAATAACCCAACTTTAGAAATTGAGCTATGGGGAGACCGAAAAGGTCTTGTGAATACAATTTCATTATCAATAAGCCCGGCAACGGAATGTATCCTTGATACCTCTATGGCTTCTTCAAGCACCATATTGGGAAGAACACTTAAAATGCGTTTTGCCATCATGCTCTTTCCCGCACCGGGCGGTCCTATCATTAAAATATTGTGACCACCCGCAATAGCGATCTCAATTGCTCTCTTTACAAGATATTGTCCCTTTACATCGGCAAAATCAATATCATATTTATTTAATTTGTCCACATATTCATTAAAATCCACATTAACGGGAAGAAATTCCCTCTCCTTATTGATAAATTGAATGACATCAAAAAGATTTTTAAATCCATAAACATTGATCCCTCCAATAATGGCACATTCTTTTCCATTTTCATAAGGAACAATAAGGCCTTTGACACCAAGTTTTTTTGCAAGCATGGCCACGGATATTCCACCCGTTATTTTTCTTAATTCCCCGTTAAGGGAAAGCTCGCCTGCTATTAAATATTTTTCTGTCGGCTGATCAATATCACCATTCTCAACTAATATACCTAATGCTGTGGGAAGATCATATGATGAACCTTCCTTTTTTATATCCGCAGGTGCAAGATTAATTGTGATCCGTTTTAATGGGAATTTGAATCCGCTGCTTTGAATTGCAGTTCGGACGCGTTCTCTACTTTCTTTTACTGCACTATCCGGTAACCCTACAATAGTGAAAGCGGTGAATCCATTGGAAATATCTACTTCGACTTCAACAAGTATGGAATCTAAACCCTCAATTGATGATGAGAATAATTTTGTTACCATTGAAAAAAACCTCTTTTAAAAAATATCTTTCCTCTAATTATTGATATTATACCAAATGTAAAGTTTTTGTCAACAATATTTTTTTCCATTACATAACCTTTTGCAGCATATTTAATATTTCTTTTCTTTTGAGTTGTTACAAATTGCTCCGGATGCCCGAATTCATCGCTTTTTCTGTATTTTACCTCAATAAAACATATTTCATCATCTTTTTGTGCAATAATATCTATTTCTTTATGATGAAAGTTGTAATTTCTATCCAAGATCAGCCAATCACGCTGTTTTAGATATATCACCGCCTGGGCTTCGTATTTATTCCCTGTTTCCTTCGTTGTCATCGAATAATCCCCCTTGTAATATTTGAGATATTGGTTTAAAACTCTTCCTATGTATAGGACAGGGTCCATATTTTTTTATAGCTTTTATATGCTCTTTCGTCCCGTATCCCTTATGTTTTTTAAAATTATACTGAGGATATAATAGATCATAATAGATCATTATTCTATCACGGATCACTTTTGCTACAATGGAAGCTCCCGAGATAACATTAATGTATCTGTCACCCTTTATTATCCCTTTTTGTGGGATATCCAATCCTTTTATATTCAATGCATCAAGCAAAACAAAATCGGGCTTAATTTTCAACCTGCCAATTGCCTGAACAACGCCTTCTTTTGTAGCATTTAATATATTTATCTTATCGATCCTATTATGATCTATTATACCCACAGCATAAGAAATCGCTTCGTCTTGGATGACTTTGAACAATTCTTCTCTTTTTTTATGCGTCAATAGCTTCGAATCCCGCAGATCATCAATTTTGTTATTAAGTATCAGTGCCCCGACTACAACAGGGCCGGCTAATGTACCACGCCCTGCTTCGTCTATACCGCAAATGAAATTATAGCCATTTGTCCTTAAATGATGTTCCAGATCATTAAGACCAATTTCGCTATTTTCCAAAAAGATAGCAGTATCTATTTTTTTCTTAATTCTTTGATCCTAGCGGATTTTCCCTTTCTATCTCTCAAATAATAGAGCTTTGATCTTCTGACTTTTCCTCTTTTCAAAACTTCGATTTTCTCGACCGATGGTGATAATAATGGAAATGTTCTTTCAACACCAACATCCATTGAAACTCTTCTTACCGTAAAAGTAGCTTCAATACCTTTGCCTTTTTTTCTTATAACATTTCCTTGAAATGCCTGTAATCTTGATTTGCTGCCTTCAACAACTCTGATCCAGACCTTTACACTATCGCCTACATTAAATTCCGGAAGGTCTTTTTTCAAGTCCTTTTCATAATGGTTTCTAATTTCTTTCATTAGGTTGCTCATATCTTCCTCCTTATTTTTTCCCTAATAATCTATCCAATATAACGGAAGCTGCGCTTCTTACTGATAAGTGATTAAAATCAGTAAAACCGTTTATTGCTTCCAAAATATAATCGGATTCAAGCATGATCTCCGGGGGTAATCCCCAGCCTGTGCCTAATATTATCAAATAGGCATCTTTTTCCGTGAATATTTTTTTTCTTAACTTTTTGAATGTAATGGTATTTGGAAATCTCCTTGCCGAAGTGGTAACGAGTTTTGGGAATTTCCTTTCTGCTCTATTAATATAATTCACAGCGACCTTTAGGTCGGTAATAGATTTAATATAACTTAGAGCAATACTGCGATTCTCATTGTATTTTTTCCCAAAACCAGTATTCCAATAATCTGAAATACGCTTTATTAACCGTCTTTGGGATATAACAGGATTTACCACAAAATATTTTTTTACACCGTAGGTCGCAGATGCTCTTGCAATATCATGAACGCTCAATGGTGTAATTGAAGTAGAAACAATTTCACCACCCTTGTTCAAGGAAGGATAGTTCAATAAGGCAATATATACGGAAGATCTGAAGCTTATATCTTCTTCTGATTTTCTTTTCGCCATTTTTCTATCTCCTTATGGTTACCGCTTAACAATGTTTTGGGTGTCTTCATTCCTTTAAAATCCTCGGGACGAGTATATTGAGGATGATCCCTGAATTTTCCCAAGGAATATGTTTCATTCTCAGTAACTTCCTTATCAAGGATCTCCGGAATAAATCGTGTAGCTGCTTCTATTAATACTTGAGCCGCCACTTCACCACCAAATAATACAAATTTCCCAATGGATATCTCCATATCTACAAAATTCAAGAATCTTTCATCCAGACCCTCATATCTTCCGCAGAAAATTAAAATATGTTCCATCTTGGATAATCTCTTAGCGCGGGTTGCTGTTAATAAAGTTCCACCGGCACTCATTAATACGGTAAAGGTATGTTCCTTTTTCAATGCTTTGTAGGCATTATAAAGAGGTTCGATCATAAATATCATTCCTCTCCCACCGCCATAGGGATAATCATCTATTTGATTATGCTTATATGGGGTATATTTTCTTAGATCATGAGGAACTATTTCCAATTTACCGTCTTTTATAGATCTTCCTATAATACCAATATTCAAAAATGTGTCAAAGAGCTCAGGAAAGATAGTAACAATATCAATCTTCATTAATTCCTTTTACAGATGAAGAGAAAAATATTACCTTCTTTTCATTTTTATTGATCTCCTTAATAAATTCATCCAAATAAGGGATCTCCTTTTGCTCACCGTTCTTTAATTCTATGACAAGCATGTCATAACCTTTTTGTTCTATAAAACCTACGATCTTACCTAAGAGCTTTTCATTATCATCATAAGCGAATCCATTTTCAATGTCTGTGAAATAGATATCCTCATCTTCCCTGGGTAGATCCTCCTCATTAATATAGACAGAAGAACCAATATATTTCCCCGCTTCATCAATGGAAGTAACCTCGTCAAAAAAAAGCAGGTTATTTCTTTTTTGTTTTCTTACTTTTTTAAGCATCATTTTAAAAGAATCTCCCTGGAGGAGCTCAATGTAAAATGTTTTATGAACAAAATCCGTAAGGTCTAAGGTCCACTCGGTATAGAGTTTTAGTGCACCTCTAAGCCCAAAAGTACCTACAACTTTTCCAATAAATAAGTGTGAATTTTTACTTATTTTCCCTGTCATTGAATTTTACAATAGCATCCTTTCCGTGTTTTCTTGCAATTGATATAATGATCGTTCTAATCGCAGTAGCAGTTCTGCCGGATTTACCAATAACTTTACCAACATCTTCAGGAGCGACTTTGATCTCAAAAACATATACTGATGAACTTTCAACTTTTTCGATTTCAACCGCATCTCTATTGTCTACCAATTCTTCGATAATGGTTTGTAATAACTTTTCCATAGTATCCCCCATTTTTATTCTGCTTCCTTTTCAGATGCAGTTTCCTTTTTCTCTTCTTTTGGTGTTTCGGCTTTGGGTTTTTCTTCTTTTACTTCCTTTTTTTCTTCTGGCTCCTGTTTTGTTTCTACTTTTTTTTCTTCTTCATTTTTATTTTCTTCACTTTTCACTTCTTCCTCGACCTCTTCTTTCGTGGTTGTTTTCTCTTCATTGTTAATTTCTTTATTGCCACTAACCTTTTCTTCCACCGACTTCACTTCTTCCTTAACCTCGGGTTTCACTTCTTCCTTGACTTCAGGTTTTACTTCTTCCTTGACCTCAGGTTTTACTTCTTCCTTGACTTCGGGTTTTGCTTCTTCCTTGACTTCAGGTTTCACTTCTTCCTTGACTTCAGGTTTTTTCAATCTTTCCTTTTTTGGCTTATTAAGTATTGAAATTTCCTTTGCTTCAATAGGTGCAAGCTGAGGGTCTTTCTTAAAATCTTCATACCATTTGTAAAAACCATAGCGTTTCAACAGATTCCTTGCGATCTCAGTGGGCTGTGCGCCATTCTTAATCCAGTTAACAATTTCATTACTTGAAACCTTCAATGAAAATTTTCCTTTTATCGGGTTATAAAAGCCCAATCTTTCAATTACCTCGCCATCGCGGGGTTTTCTTGAGTCAGTGACAACCAATCTGTAATAGGGTTGTTTTTTCTTTCCAACTTTTTTAAGTCTTATCTTTATCGCCATAATGCCTCCTATATTTTAAAATGGCAAGTTCATATTTTTGAACATATTTTTCATTTTTCCTTTTTTCATCATCTTTTTTGTCCTTTCAAAGTTCTTCATAAACTTATTTACCTCATTTATGGAATTACCGCTACCCTTGGCAATTCTTTTTCTGCGAGAGTAATTAACTAATTCCGGATGACTTCTTTCATCCTTTGTCATTGACAGTATCATTGCTTCAATATGTCTTATATCTTTTTCATTGGGTATTTGATTGCCTAATTGCTTTTTGTATTGCGAAAATCCCGGGATCATATCAATAAGGGATTCCAGAGAACCCATCTTCTGCAATTGTTTCAATTGATCCAGATAATCGTTGAAATCAAATTGTGCTTTTAATAGCTTATCCAGCTGTTCTTTGGCTTTATCTTCATCATAATGTTCCTTTGCTTTATCAATAAGTGTAAGAACATCACCCATATTAAGTATCCTTTGAGCCATTCTGTCCGGATAAAAAACCTCAATATCCTTTATTTTTTCTCCAATACCAATAAATAGAATTGGCGCTTGAGAAATATACTTCACACTCAGTGCTGCACCGCCTCTTGTATCGGAATCAAATTTTGTTAAAATCGAACCTGTTATATTCAGTTTTTCATTGAACTCTTTGGCAATATTTGCAGCATCCTGCCCCACCATTGAATCAACTACGAGAATTATTTCATTTGCTTTGACAGCAGCTTTTACATTTTCAACCTCTTTCATCATTTCTTTATCAATATGTAATCTACCAGCAGTATCAAGTATTAAAAGGTCATAACTGTTCTTTTCAGAATACTGTCTTGCTTTCTTTGCTAATTTTACGGGTTTTTTTTCCTTATCTTCAAAAAAATCCAGTTCATTATTATTGGCTAATATCCTTAACTGTTCAATAGCAGCGGGACGATAAACATCCAATGATGCCAAAAGGACTTTATAACCCTTATCTTTATAGAATTTTGCAAGTTTTGCACTTTGCGTTGTTTTACCAGAGCCCTGAAGTCCAACTATCTCCCAAATATGCAGGGTATCTTTTGGGGGCTCAAGCAAGATCGCTTCCTCACCCATAAGCAAAACGAATTCTTTATAAACAAGGTCAATTATTTGCTGATAAGGTGTTAAACTTTCAAGGATCTTCGAGCCAATGATATTTGTTTTTACGCTTTCTATGAATTTACCTGCTACTTTGTAATGCACATCCGCTTCCAGTAGAGCAAGGCGTACTTCTCTCAAAACATTTTCCACATAATCCTTCGTAAGGTGTTTGCCTTTTAATTTATCTAATATCCCGTTAACTTTATCCTTTAACCCGTTAAGCATCTTTAAGTATTCTCCCTACTCTTTCTTTATATTTTTTATCTTTTTTCAAATCTTCAAGGAGCTCCCTTATTTCAATAAGTGCAAATTCCTCTTCATATTTTTCCAACTTTAAGATCGAGCGTTTCAAAACATCATAAACCGCCTGTCTTGTAATATTTCCCATCTCACCGATTTCATCTATGGAATAATTTTCTTCATAATAATATTGAAGATATATTAGCTGCTTTTTCGAAAGCATCTTTCCATAAACACTAATAAGTTTTCCCATTCTAAAAAAATCTTTATTTAACATAGCTTCATTATACAAAAAAAATTATTCTATGTCAAGTTTTTTCTTTGACAGAGGAAATATTCAATGCTAAGTTTCAGGTACGCGGAGGGATCTCACTATTTCCCTGTCATTCCGTGCTTGACACGGAATCTATCTTTGGAGTTTATCCCGTATTTACGGGGTCTGATGAACAACAATTAAAATTCCCATTTGACGACAATTGTCGTTCATCAGATTCAAAACGCTTGAAGTTTTTCCTGAAAAACAAATAATTCGTAATTATTGTACTCCGGCAACTTTCCTAAGTTTTTGTTTCTTCCTCAAAATATGTAAGATCAATAATTTAAAAGAGAGTTAACATTGACTTTTTTTTAAAAAAGTATTATTATTATGTTAGTAAGGGGAGAGCTATGAAAAAAAGTTTATTAGTTTCTTTTATTATTTTAATATTTGTTTCCATATTTTCTAATCATACCATTGCAATTATGGATTTTAAAGCAAAGGGTGTAGATAACAATAGTACTAGTATCGTATCAGATCTTTTTAGAGATATCCTTTTTGGTAAAAAAATATTTACGGTTGTTGATAGAGCTTCTATGAAGCAAATTTTAAAAGAACAAAATCTGCAGCAATCTTTAGCTTGTTCATCTGAAGAATGTGCCGTTCAAATTGGTAAGATATTGGGAGTTAATAGCATTGTCATTGGTACATTGGGTAAATTAGGTAATGCTTTCATTCTTTCTATTAGATTGGTAAATATTGAAAATGCTAAAATATCTTGGGCTAAAACCGCGAAAATATATGATTTTAATCGTATTGATGAAGGCGTTTCCCTTTTGGTTGATGATCTTGTAAATTCATATAGGTCAGGGGAATTAAATTTTACTCCGCAAAGCACTCAGACATCACAACAAATTCAAAAACCAATTCAACAGGATCATCAAAATGTTCTAATAACAAATTCCAATTCTAACAAGTCCCCAAATATAGCAGTAAATCAAGGGAGAAACGGTCAAAATGTCGTTATTTCACAAGGGTACCAACAGGAACAAACTTCTTCTGCCGGTATGGATCCGGGAAATTCGCTTTTGGATTCAACTCTTTCAGCACAATTACACACGAGTAAATTCTTATGGTTCGGTGCCGGTTGCTTATTTGGAATAATAGGAGTTGGCGCTGCGGCTTTGGTTCAACCTACCCCGCCTTCTACTGCTTTGATCGGTAAAAACTCCAGCTATATTACGGTATATACTGAAAATTATAAAAAGGTTGGAAAAAGGGTTCAAACAAAACAAGCGATCTGGGGGTGCTTAGCCTCATCATTGTCTTCATCTCTATTTAGTTTATTTTATTATTTTATCTTAATTGACCTATGAAATTGAAAAATAGGAATTTTCTTTTTTACTATTTTTTGAAAGTTGCAAAATTACGACTCGGTATCTAAAATATTGCTTGACTCAAATTGTATTTTTTGTTATACTACCGTTCTAAAGTTAAAAGGAGGTTATATGAGAAAGTTTAAGCTTTTAACATTAATTATGCTTTTGGTATTTTTGGTTTCATTCGCTGGTAGTGAACAAAATGTCGTTATCGTCGGCGGACAAAATCAAGGACATCAGCGAAATATGAGTAGCGGGGACCCTATCTCTGCTTCAACCGTTTCCGCTCAAGCCAATACAAATAAAATGATGTGGTTCGGCGCCGGTTGTTTATTCGGTCTTTTAGGTGTTGGTGCTGCTTATTTAATTGAACCAACTCCGCCTGCAACATCCTTGATCGGTAAAAACTCTAATTATGTTGCCATTTATACTGAAAACTACAAAAAAGTAGGAAAAAGTATTCAAGGCAAACAAGCAATTTGGGGATGCGTTGCCGAATCATTACTTGTATCATTATATTATGTATTTGTATATGTAATTTTTGTTGAAGCCGTAACAGATCCATATTATTATTATTGATAAATTTTGAGAAAGAAGTTATTAATTTCTATATTTTTTCTTTTTATATGGATTAATATTAGTGCGGATAGGGTTAATTCCCTATCTGCGCTTTTCTCTCTTTCTGTTGAAACTCAAAAGGATTCTCAAACTAATTCAACTGGTCGATTATACTATTTTGATTATAATCTTTTCATGGAAATTCAATCCCCCGTTCATCAGATCATGATTTTTTCAGGCAACAAATTAACCATCTATTATCCCGAAGAAAAAAAAGCATTCTTAATTAAATCAAAAATACCTCAAATGTTACCTCTTTTTTCTGTTTTTATTATGACCTTTGAAAGTGATCTTGGGTTATCTAAATTAGGTTTTACCCTAGAAAAAATTGAAAAATCAGGTAAAACTAAAACATTGTATTTC
>JAGGYO010000158.1 GCA_021162505.1 bacterium | reverse complement strand
TTGCCCATAATATCATTAGGATTCATATTTTTACTTAAGAAAATATCTCCTATGAGCAGGGGTTAAAAAATGAAAAAAATCAAAGAATGGACAATTGAAGAATATATAAAGTATTTTCCTCTTTTGGGTGGAGGAATAACATTAATAGTTGCCGCAATAATTTTCAGAGATGTAAGTTCAATCATAGTAGTATCTCTATTTGCGATTATCGCCGGTGTAGTTCCTTACTTCATTTACAAATATCTTAGGGTTAGGGAAATAACAGCAATGGAATATCAATTGCCTAATTTTTTGAGAGATCTTGTCGAAGAAAATAAAAGTGGCATGACTTTTTTAAGATCGATGGAGTCTTGTTCAAGAAGAGACTACGGAAGATTATCCAAAGAAATAAATAAAATGTATAATCAACTGACGTGGGGAGTTCCATTAGATGAAGCTATATTGAGTTTTTCGAACAGAATAAAAGAAAGTAGTATAATCAAGAGATCCATGAACATAATATTAGAAGCATACAGAAGCGGGGGAAACATTGTATCAACAATGGAAAGTATAGCATCCGATACGGCAATTATAAAAGAAGCGGAAAAGGAAAGAAAAAGTAAAATGGGGCAACAGATAGTAGTAATGTATATGATTTATTTTACCTTTATTGGAATAGTAATCGCTTTAACTAAAACATTAACTTCTTTTTCTTTTGGAGAAATGTCTATGGGTGCCATACAAGTTGGTCAACCGATATGCAAGCAAGTTTCAAGTGGAGCAAGCAAACTGATATGCTCCCTTCTTTATGGCATTTGTAATGTGTTCGGACTCGGCGCCGAAAACGAATGCTATTATAGATCTATTTTTCTTTCAATGATCGTTATTCAAGGACTTTCTGCCGGGTTGGTATCTGGACAAATAGGTGAAGAATCGGTATTTGCCGGTATAAAACACAGCTTAATAATGATGGGTATCGGATTTTTCGCGTATCTTATTATAATAAAAATGTGGATATAAGGTGTAAAAATTGAAAGGCCAATTTAATATAGAATACATGATCTCTCTTGTTATTTTTATCACAGTTATAATTTATTTATCTGTAGAGATATCCAACGTGATTCCACAGCATCACCAAAACAATATTGAAAATAGGATGTATAACGATGCCCTAAGAGCAAGCGAGATTTTAATTAAAGATGATATAAATGGTCTTGTTTTTTCTCCCTACAACTTCAGCTCATCGAAAATAATTGACTTCAACAATTCCTGCAATAATGATTATGAAAATCTGAAAAGAAATATAACTCTCTCGGGAAGAGATTTTCAATTAAAGGTTTATGTAAACAGCACATTCAATTTTATATGTGGAATGACACACATACCTCAAGGAATTAATGTAGTTAGTTTGAAAAGAAACGGCGTGACAAACGGAGAAATAACAAATATTGAATTAATAGTCTGGTAGGAATGAAAAAAGGATTTATACATATGGTTGAAATCGTATTAATATCATTAATTGTAATAATATCCATTCCCGTGCTTCTTTATCCGTTTGCTGAAAATATGGAATGGGAAAAAAATACCCTCATGAATGATGGAAAGGATTTTGCTTCCATTTCAGATAAAATACCGGATGGTCAGGAAAGTTTTATGCAGAATATAATGGAAAAAAACCGAACGGAAATAATAAACGAATTTGAATATATCATCGGAAATAGATCAAAGACAATAAATTATGGCATGTCAACCGGGGGAGCAATTAAAAATACTATAAGAGTTGGATTCAACTGCACTGGCGTAGGATGCAACGAAACCATGAAAAATTATCTAAGAAATATATTAAGACCGACTTATGTGAATGGAAGACTAATAAGCTTCGATATAATAGATTTTTCATTTAATGATTTGGAAAATTATGATATAGATATTATTTTTCTCAATGATACAGAACAAATGAATACTACTGATGAATATATAAACCAAGTCAAGGATTTTTTATCTGATGGCGGAGGCATAGTGGAATTTGTCAGCACAAATAATGTAGTGCAAAACTGGAATAATGGACATAATAATTTGCAACCAGATATATTCGGAGTGTCACCAGGACATGGGGGAGGCACAGGAGACATGGTATTCAAAAATCACAACAACCCACGAAATCCCAATTACGCAATACAAAAATATTTTTATGGCGTGGGCGCTTATGTTGAATTCAATGCAAGCGGCTATGGAAATCTCACATTGTGGGAAGAAAATCATCCAGTAAAAATTAATGCGGGTTGCACCAGCGTCGATGTGGACACGGACTTAAGCACTCCCGGTTTCGAATCAATAAATTTAGGTGAAGGAGATCAGTTTTCCATTGATTATAATAGTAAAATGCATTCCTTCTCTGTAGAAAAAATCGATGATAGTTGCGATTATTTGATGGTCAATTTTTTGAGGGAGCCAAATTTATACGAATTTAAAAATGTTACACTAAATCCGCCAATAACCCCCAATGATGGAAATGAAAACAGAACCGTTCTTGAATGTACGGGCGGAAGAGATGCATTGATAATTAATGAAAATTATGGGAAGGCTGCCTGGGTTGTTTATGGGGAAGGGGATGATTTCAACGCCCTGTTGAAGAGCTCAATTATGTGGGCGGCGGAAGATAAATGGTGGAACATATTAAAAACCATATCAGGAGAACAGACAAAGGTAAGCTATTTTGTTTCT
>JAGGYO010000063.1 GCA_021162505.1 bacterium | reverse complement strand
GAGTATTATATTACAGATACTACTGGAAAAGAAATTAAAGATGAAAGACCGGTTTATCCTGTAATTCCAAAAACAATTGAGATTCCGACTTTTTTAAAGAAAGATTTGGACAAAAAAAGAAATAACAAGAAAAACGGGAAAGTTATATTAAATCACAGATATATTGTTAAGAGTGCAATTGCGCATAAAAATTCCGGTGGGATCTATAAAGCAATTGATATGAGTAATAATGAAATTGTTATAATAAAAGAAGCTAGACCGTTTACTAATATGAATCCCAATAAAGTAGACTCTGTTGTTTTATTAAAAGGGGAGAAAAAGATATTGGATTTATTGAATAATAGCAAAGTTGCACCAAAACAGATTGATTATTTTAAGGAATGGGAAAATTATTATTTAGTTGAAGAGTATATAAAAGGAATTACATTGACCAGATATAGAGCGCTTGATTATCTTTGGCTAATAAATAGTCAAGCCCTTACTGAATCTCAGATAACGGGAATTAATATGAGAATTCTAAAATTATCATTAAAAATTATGAAGGCATTACAAATTATACATGATAATGGTATTGTAATCGGCGATTTATCGCCTAATAATATAATTATTAATACTGAGAATGAACAGATTAAATTTATTGATTTTGAAAGCTCTTATATTATAGGCAGTAAAAGATGGGTGAACTTTTATACGCCGGGGTTTGCATCAACAAATAGAGGAAATAATAGAATGCCGAAAGTTGAGGATGATTATTATTCATTAGGTTCTGTAATTCTTAGCTTGATATTACCAATTAATAATAATATATACACTTTTAATAAAAAGAAAATGTTTTTATTTTTGCAGAAATTTGTAGATAGGGGGTATATTAAAGACTATATATATTCCTTAATTGTAAATTTATTAGATGAAGAGAACTATAATACGAATACAATAAAAAATGAGATTAAAAAGATAGAGGAAATAGTTGATGAAAGTATCAAATTGAAATTTTTACTGCCGAGGAGATAAAAATGATTAAACGGGCCATTATTGATAATTTGAACGGAATAAAGAAATTTATATGGAATAATCACGAAATCAAAAGAGAGGATAGATTATGGCCTGCTGATTTTAAAGTTTTTACAACTAATCCTCTTAATATTGCTTATGGTGCTTGCGGAATAATTGAATTTTTACTTGATATTAATGTTGATAAAAAAATATCGAACAAATTTTATAACTGGGTACTAAATCATGAAATAAACGATAATATTTATCCTCCGGGGCTTTATGTCGGTCTATCAGGTATTGCATGGGTTCTTGAAGAGGGGGGATTTAAAGATGAAGCTGTAAAAATTATGGATATGGCTAATAAATCGAGATTACTTTTTGATAATCCGAATGTTTTTTATGGCGTTTCGGGCGTTGGAATGACAAATTTACATTTTTGGTATAAATTTAAAGATCAAAAATATCTGGATATGGCTTATGAATTAGGCGATTACCTAGTTAATAATTATGGAAGAATAAATGATGTATTTTTTTGGAACAACGAAGATAGAAAAATATATTTCGGGTATGCGCATGGATCCTGTGGTATAGCTTTGTTTTTATTATATTTGTATCTTGCCGAAAAAAAAGAAAAGTACTTAGAAATCGCAATGAAATACTTAGATTTTGATATTTCACATTTAATCGTTGAAAATGATAATATTAAAATGTTTTCCGGTATTGAGAACAAGAAAAATTACTTTCCATATTGGGAGTTTGGAAATGCAGGTTTAATCCTCGTGTTATTGAGATTTTATAAAATAACAGCTAATAATGATTATAGAAAATTGGCAATAAAGGCTGCTAATTTCATAAATGTTAGATTCACATCAAGTCCGGGACTATTTATGGGCTTGGCGGCTATAGGAGAATCTTATATTGATTTATATCAATTTTTAGATGTAAAGAATTATTATAATATTGCAATTGAAATGGCAGAAAATACTATAATGTACTCAATCGAGTTTAATAAAGGTATTATTTACCCTGGTCAGCAGAATTTAAGGTTGTCCTGTGATTACGCAACAGGTTCTTCGGGAATAGGAATCTTTTTGAACAGATTAATTGATAATAAGGGTAGAAAATTTGTTAATGACTACTTATTGGAGGAATAATGAAAAAATTGATGTTCATTCTCGGAAAGTACAAGTTTCGCTTTATATTTTTCTCTCTCGTGGCGTTTATAAACGATTCCGCAACGGCAATTATAAATCCGTTATTAATAAAAATTTTGATAGATAAGGGAGTCGTGGCGGGAAATATCCATTTCTTTATTAATTTCAGTATTTTGCTGATAGCCATTTTAACGGTTTGGAGCTTTGGTATGCTCTGGTATACGCTTAGTTTCAGAAAGTTAAAAAATACCGTAATTAAGCATATAGCGTTGAAGCAACTGAAAACCTATTTCAATTTACCATATAATGAGATAATAAAGAACGATACGGGGTATTACCTCTCGAGGATATATGACGAATCGTCCGCCGGAGTGGAGCTGACATTGACCACCTATTCCGAATTGTTTACATTTGTTTCCACATTTATTGGTTCATTGGCTGTGGCATTTTATCTCTCGTGGAAAATTACCTTGATATTGATAGTAATAATTCCCCCTATTTATTGGCTTTCTCAGAAGTTCGGTTCAAAAATAACTGAGAAATCAAAGAAAGAGAAGCAAGAGGAGGCAAAGGTCAGGAATCTGTTCGGTCGCTTGATAGATGCTTACAAGAATATAAAAATCTTTAATTTGTTTGGTATAATTGATGAGAAAGTTAACGAATATTTTGACAGGTATCTTTCCGTATTCTATTCGAGGTTTAGGACATCGAACTTTTTCTCGACATACAGCGGAATGTTACTCGGGTATCAGGAATATGTAATTCTATTGGCAGCGGGATATGAGGTCATGCAAGGGAATATGACTATAGGGGGACTCATGGCATATATGAATGCATTTAATATGGTGATTAGAAATGCCCTTTCCATCGCGAAAACGATACCGGCATTGTCGAAGATTGAAGGGGACATAGATAGATTGATTGAATTCAGGGAGATTGGGAATAAAGAGGAAGAGATAAAACGTGGGGAGTATGATCATATTGATTTAAATAAAGTGAAATTTGCTTATGACTCACAGAAAACGATATTTAAGAATCTGAATTTCGAAGCACGAAAAGGGGAAAAGGTTTTGGTAACGGGAGATAACGGT
>JAGGYO010000025.1 GCA_021162505.1 bacterium | reverse complement strand
GAACAACTAATTCAGATCCTGAAACGAATCCAGGATGACAATATTTATCGAAAAATATAACAGGGAGAAAAGCAGAACCATAATTTTGTCATTCCGGACTTGATCCGGAATCTCGTAGACCCTGAAATAATACTGAAACAAGTTCAGCACAGGACCCAGGGTGACAACGGGAGGAGTAGTATGTCCCTGAAACAAGTTCAGGATGTCCTACTCGGGGGTATAATGCCCGTCTGACGATGCTAATAAAATGGTAAAAGGCGGGATGGAAATATAAATCTTAAAAAAAAATAAAAACAACGAATGCTCGCATATTTTCCCATATTCCTACTTGACTAATATCCCACAATGGGATATATTAACTTAGGAGGTAAATAAATATGAAGGTATCTGAAAACTTTAAACAGGTTGGTATAGTAAAACTCGATTCTAAAAAAAGAATTACCCTTGGGGCATTAATTAAAAAATTTTCGATTTTAACCAACAACCCCATTGACGATTTTGAGACATATATCGGAGACAACGGTGATATTTTACTCAAGCCGAGAACGGCAATTCCAACAATGGAATTATGGGTTCATCAAAATCCCGATATATTAAATGACATAAACAGAGGAATAAAGGACATAAATGACGGGAAAACAACCAAGGTTAAAGATATAGAGGACTTTTTGGATAAATTGTGAATTATATTCTGAATATTTCTGATAAGGCAAAAAAACAACTTATGGCTCTTAAAAAAGACAAGGGATTATCAAAGCATTATAATGCCGTAAAAAAAGCCTTAATACTTTTGCAAAATAATCCTAAACACCCCGGTCTCCAAACTCATATTTATCACTCTCTGAAAGGTCCTAACGGGGAAAAGATTTATGAGGCTTATGCCGAGCAACATACACCTGCGGCATATCGTATTTTTTTTTGTTACGGTCCCCGAAAAGATGAAATATCAGTTATTGCCGTCGTTCCTCACCCCGATTAAAAATACTTAAGCCGGACGATTTTCATTTAAATACGGATTTATCCAAACGAATCGGTAATACAATATAAGCATTATTTGTCTTTCGTAAAATCTATCAAAGGAAGTATTAGGGGCGGATATCCGGCAAAAACCGTCAATTGAGTAACGATACTTCTCAAATAAGACATTAAAACCGCCGGAGCATTAATTTTCAAATATTCATCAATGTTATCGACATTTTCGCTCCATGAAAAAACTCCTTCGATTTCCAAATTCATAAAAAAGGGATATTTTTCTAATTCTTTTTTATCAAAAATTTTTAATTTAAATATTACAATTGCCTTATTTTCTTTTTTATCTTTATGAACTTCGGCTTCGGGGAATAATTTTAATCTTATACCTTTTGATTTATTCTTGAAGCCTTTATTTATTTCAAAGTCAACTCTTCTTAAACGCTGCGATAATAATTGAAATTCACTATCTTTCATATTTTCCACCTATGCTGCCCTTGGAATTGAAATTAAAGCACTTGATTCAACGGTATATCTGTAATTATTTTGATCAGAATTCAGCTTGTATAAATCTATATTTTTTGATTTTGTGTAGCTATAATCAATAAAAATATTATAAATATCCCTTGAATAAAAATATTTATCTATTAACTCTCCCACAAACATATTGAACTCTTTATCATACCTCATCTCCTCGGAATCATACCATATCTCATATACATCCGAATCTTCGTGATATTCGTAATCCATATATAAAGATTGATACTTACTTCGTATAATTTCCACAACTTCTTTTACAATTTCTTCCACATTACCTTCCTTTCCATAATTTCAATTTATTGATAAATATTTCATTCAAGTCGTTAAATACATCTTTAAATTCTTTTTCATACGAAATTTTATCTTTTATATCGTCATGATAATCAGCAGAATTCCTAATAATTCTTAATTTCTGCAATTTATTAATAGCAGAGATTTCATCCGGATTCAAACCAAAACGCGTCCTTAAATCTTTAATAAATATCCCTAATGTTCTAATATGCAAATTTCCATTATATTTTTTATCAATATAAATTTTATTAAATCTTGTATAATACATAATATTCTGATACATATAATAATAAAATCTACTTATAGCAACATCATAATATTGTTTTCTTTCCGCATAACGAGCTACTTCAAAATTATACTTAGCTTTAATTTGCAAATTCATTACTCCCATCGTACAAATTTATATCATATAATATGATTTTGTCAATGGTAAATATAATAGGAAAGAAGATATGTCCGCACGCACAAAATTTTAGGTGGACGGGCATGGGAAAACACCGACCGGAAATGAAATAAAAGGGGATAAAGAAATGAGATCTTGAAACGAATTCGGGATGACAGAGTGGGGATAATGCCCGTCTGATGATTCTAATCACACAAAAAAAGGCGAGATGGAAATATAATATTCTTCAACCTGCTCGGAAATGTAGTATTTAAATAAAAAAGAGGATGGAAGAGTCGAAGCTTTTCCATCCTCTAATTCCTTTATTTCTATTTTCTCTTACAATCCTATCTTTCCCGTGACCGATAGATTAATCGACGGAGTATTTCCGGATGACGAATTTATCTGTTCAAGATGTGTAAATGCAAGCCCTACCTGCAATGCTTGCTTCATTATCTCGCCTTTCCATCTGATTCCGGCATTTGCATCT
>JAGGYO010000111.1 GCA_021162505.1 bacterium | reverse complement strand
TTTTAATTAATTTTATACATAAAACTCCCTATGATTTTTTTTTCGTTTAGGAAATAGAAGAAATAATGGCGGGAAGATTTTTGTTTCCGTTATTTTAAAAGTAAAATGTTGGACCAAGCATAATTCCTTTATCTTCGCCTCCAATAAGAAGATTTATATAAATGCTTTCATTATATCTTAATCCAAGATTAAAAGTGGGAATGAATTCAAACACCTCTTCCTTTTTAATAGCTAATGAGCTTTGGAGCGTTAATCTTTTTATATAGGTCTTAAAGTTCAGAGAGATCTCATTTGTTTTACTATTCATCAGCATGGGAGATCTTATATCTAATTTTATATTTGTCAAATGTGTTATATCTGTAAATCTTTTGGTGAAGGTGGGAACGAACTTCTTTTTATTTAATAATCTGCTTAGCAGAAGGTCTATTCCGGATGATAAGGAGCCCTTAAAAACCTTATTTTTTAATATTTTCTCGTCCATTTGAGGAATGGAGTTCATGGACATTTTCAAATCTTTTACATTTCCCAAAAGATTGAGGAACACCTTGACATTTTCATTCCAAATGAAATTCTTAGAAGAAATGACATTGATATAAACGGCTTTTTCTTTAAAATTCACTTTCCCCGATTCCACTGTAAAATTATTACCCAATACGGTTAGTACGGAATTATGAGAATTAACATTACCAATAAGGTCTAAATTGCTGATATTGCCTGAGAGTTTCATATTTCCCCATACGAAACCATCATAAAAAGATGTTGAGTATTTGGCTTCTTTAAAATCAATAAAGAGATCCAAAAATACGGGAGTATAATTATTATTTTCTCCGTTTGAAATAAGCGGGTCGTATGTCAGCAATCCGTTTTCTATGGTTATCTTTTTTGAAGATATCTTTAGTCCACTATCAAAAACGAAGGCAATTTTTCCAAGTATATCGCCTGACATTCCGATTTGCGGAATGAAAATATGTGTAGGTTCATAGAAACTCAAGGAAATTCCAGGTCCTGAATCAATGATGTCCATGGGTATAAGTTTTTTATCGATATAAAGATCTCCTTTTTTTGTGATACTGCCGTCTTTTTTCAATTCAATTGAAAGATTGTCAAATTTGATCCCATTAAAAAAGTAGTTCAGTTTTCCACGGAAATCACCGGAGATTACACCCGTCAAAGGAGTATGAGCGTTTTCATCATAAGTGACATCAAGATAGATGGAGCCGTGTGAATTCCGTATGATATTTGGAAATATTTTTTTAATATCTTTTGCCATGAAAAGACCCTTTATATCAAATGTTAGACCTCTGTTCCTTACATTATTATTCAAAATTATCCTTGTATTGTTTTTTATTGCCACCTCACTATTACCCACTTTAATATTCCCCGAAAAGATCTCAAGAAAATTTTTATTTAGATATCCCCATAAAAAAGAATTACCGAATTTTAGTTTATTTATATTACCAATGATCTTTTTAATATCAAAATAAACCTCAGGTCTATTAAAATAACCTTTTATATCAATATTTCCAAAGGGTTTTATCAATGCGTGTGTCTTACCTTTAGCATAGGAAAAGCTATATCCATTTAGATTCAATGTGAATTCAAGCTCATCTGCCATTTCTCCTTTTATTGAAATACTTCCCGAATCATCAAGGAAATTCAGATGAGAAATTATGACACTGTTTTTGCTTTTTAAAATTTTCCCATTAAGTATTTCTTTATCACTTGCAATGAGTTTGACCTTAAATTTATTGCTATTTATAGAGCCGCTACATTGTCCCGTATCATAGTTATTTCCCAATTGGGAATAACCTATAAAATTTCCCTTGAATTCATTGCCGTTTATTTTTGCATTTGCTTCATTCAGGGAGATTATTTTTTCGATATTCAGCCCTTTAATTTTCAGCTCCTTTCCTTTCAATGTATCAAATTTTAAGTATTTACAAGTAAAATTTTCTCCAATAGTTCCTTCCAAGTCCTTTATCTCAAGGAATGTTTTCTTTTTATATTTTTGCAGGTTTACGGTACCCTTAATAAATTTCCCATTGCCATTATAGAAAAAGTGTGAAACATCAAGGTGAAGATCATTTCTATTTTTATAGTATCCTTTTCCTGAAATATCCATGATCGAACTATATATATGTAAAAAATCAAAGGATATGACTTTTTGATCATAATTGAAGATAGCATCAAAATTTTGATTACCCTTTATATTGATCCCCTCAATATTTTCAACATATCCTCCAATGGTCCCTGAAATATTAATATTTTCGCTGTCTCTGTATTTTATTCTCATATCCCCGTTGAGATCAAGATTTTTGGAAAAGTACCCGCTGATATTTAGATCTTTAAACTCAGAATCGAGTGATACGGTTCTATTCTCAATCTTACCGTTCAAAATAAGATTATTTGATATCCAGCCATTGAACCTTTTCCCATTTTTTGTAAAATTTAAAACTCCGTTCTTGAATTCACTATTATGGAATTTGATATGATCAAATATTATGGTTCCTTTTTCCTTCTTTGGTTGAAAGAAAAGATTCGCGTCAAGCGAGAGATCTTTTCTCTCAAATTCAAGATAACCGAGAAAAGAAGAAAAATTACCATTACCATAAAAATAAATTGAATTATTCTTATAATTTATCCTAATATTCTCAAAATAAATTCCGTGGTCTTTAAGGAAAAGGCTACCCGAAAGATCATTACTATTCAGCTGTGTGAAAAAGTGATTGTTCCTAAAACCTAATCGGCATAATATCTTTTCAGTAAAATATTTATTTAAGGCAGCAGGAGCGATCTTAGCTTCTATATAACTGTTCTTGTTTTTTTGTATGGAGCCATTGAAAACACCGTTTAAAAAAGAAAGTTCAATAAATTTTATTTCCTTGTTCTCAATATTAATCTCTCCTTGAATGGGAAATTTATATTTATCAATACCGATCAGTGAATTCTTTGAAAAAATGAGTCTGTTTAAACCTTTGGAATGCTGAAATTTGAAATTCCCCGCATAAGATAATTTGCCATATATGTATTCCCCATTGGCTTGAATATTCACTCGATCATTTTTTATATTCCCCGTACCTTGTAATAGATCTTTACTGAATTCAAGGTTTATTTCATTATTTCCAAATCGACCATTAATAATGAGATCTTTAATATACTTATTAGATAATTGTTCAAAGCAAAATATACTCTTTATATTATTAATACCGTTCATTTTTAATTCCAATGTGGATAAAATTCCCGAATCCAATGGTATTTTTAGCAATTTGGAAATATACTCGGTAAGCGGAGTAATACTATAATTATTAATGGAAAGATCAAGCTTTAATGAGGAAAACTCACCCGTGATTTCAATATTTTTTGCAGGATTTGTAAGATTAATATGGTCGTTCTCCAGCGTGCCGTGCAATCGATCTATTTGGCAATCCCCATAAGTAATGGTATCAAAGTCCAAGAATACCGCTCTCTTTATATTCCCTTTTAAAGAAAGATGAAAATCAAAGGGTGAATTTATTATATTGCTTAGGCTGAGATCCCCCGCTATTTTACCATTTTTACTTAAAGAAAAGATCTCATCTCCGTTGAGAGAAAGTATTTTCAATAACTCTTCATTGCCCTGAACATTTAATAGTATATTACCATTTCTCTTAATGCTGCCAATAAATATTTTCTTTTTCAACTCAGCTTTTCCAATAATATTAAGATTCATTACATTGAATTTATTTATTAATATATGTTCTTTGCTCAAAGAAATATCTATATCCTCACTATAAAACAAAATATCATTGTCTCCTTTTTTCAATCTGCATGATAACTTTTCTGAAACAATATTTCCGGTATTTTTATTCGTGTCAAATCGAAATGTTAGTTCCTTAAAAATTGGTATTTTGGAAAAATATATTTTAACTATTCCCTTTTCATAGGTGCCTTTTGCTTTTATGAGTATGTTTTTGAAATCAAAATCACTCACTTTCCCCAAATGTAAATTAAGGGTTCCCAATGGACTTTTCTTATAGAACAATTCTCCGTTTTTTATGTGAATTATTAATTTTATTGCTATATTGGCTTTGGAAATTTCAGGGATCTTATTAAATATAATATTGGGTTGATAGAGAAAAATTTCTTTTGTTTTGAATAATTTTAAAACAACTCGATGAGAAATTATTTTGATATCTTTATTTGAATATTGGAGATCCCTAAAAATAATTCCTCTAAAGGAGGGATATAATAATGAATATTTTATATTATAGTGTGAGTTAAAATATGTTTTTAGCAGAAAATATCCGCCTATCAGTAGAATAAAGATAAAAAAAAAACAAGGAGATGCTTATTTTTCTTTCTTATTTTTCTCAAAAGTGAAATCCACCTTTTTATTTTGTATCTTCAATTTAATTGTTCCATTACGCATGGTATTGTTTTTTAAAATAGCCTCCGCAAGCATATCTTCAATTAGATATTGTATTGCTCTTCGCAAAGGTCTTGCGCCATATTCCGGATTGTATCCATTTTCTAAAATAAGATCTTTAACTCTTTTTGAGATCGTCAATTTCAACTCTTTTTCTTCCAATCGTTCTCTTAATTGGTTTAGCATTAGATCAATGATCTTATACAATTCACTTTTGGAAAGTTGTTTAAATACTATAACCTCATCGATCCTATTTAGAAATTCAGGCTTGACGCTTTTTTTAAGGAATTCGAGTACCTTGGCTTTCATATCTTCGTATTTTGAGGTATCATTTAAGGCAATATCAAAACCGATCTTTTGAGATCCCGCTATTTCCATTGCAGCAATATTTGAGGTAAAAATGATTACGGTGTTTTTAAAATCTACTACCCTGCCCGTACTATCGGTTAAGCGCCCATCATCCAATATCTGAAGAAGAATATTAAATACATCCGGATGCGCTTTTTCCATTTCGTCAAATAGTATAACAGAATAGGGTCTTCTCCTAACCATTTCGGTCAATTGACCTCCTTCTTCATATCCAATATATCCCGGAGCTGCGCCAATGAGCTTAGATACGGAATATTTTTCCATATATTCTGACATATCAATACGAACGAGTGATTCTTGAGAATCGAATAGGATTCCAGCTAATGCTTTCGCCAATTCGGTCTTTCCAACTCCTGTGGGTCCCAAAAAGATAAAGGAACCTATGGGTCTTCTTGGATCTTTCATTCCCGATCTCGCTCTTCGAATGGCTTTTGATAAAACATTTACCGCTTCATCTTGTCCAATGATATGACTGTGAAGTTCTTTTTCCATTCTCAATAACCTTTGACTCTCTTCCTCGGCTAATCTTGTTACCGGTATCCCTGTGCTGGTGGAAACGATATCGGCAACGATGTTTTCATCAACTATCTTTATCTTATTTAAATTTTTTTCAGTCCATTTTTTCTTCTTTACCTCGTATTCTTCTTTCAGTTTTTCCAAAGCATCGCTTTTCTCCTGAGCTTTAAGAAAATTCTGATTAGAAATATACATTCTAAATTCTTTTTTTAACTTGTGTATCTTATTTTCATATTTGGTTATTTCTTTTGGCAAGGTTAAACTTTTGATCCTTACTTTCGCACCTGCTTCGTCCAATAGATCAATTGCCTTATCCGGTAGGAAACGATCCGTTACATATCTTTGAGAGAGTTTCGCAGCAGCAAGGATGGCTTCTTCCGTATAAACAACTCGATGGAAGGCCTCATACTTGTCCTTGATACCAATGAGTATCTGTATGGTTTCTTCAACCGTGGGCTCATCAACAAGAACTTTCTGGAACCTTCTATCCAGTGCCCGATCCTTTTCAACATATTTACGGAATTCATCTAATGTCGTGGCTCCTATACACTGGATCTCTCCTCTTGCCAAGGCGGGTTTCATGATGGAGGCGGCATCTAAAGACCCTTCCGCAGAACCGGCACCGACAACAAGATGCAGCTCATCAAGAAATAGAATAATGTCCTTAGCCATTTCCAGCTCATGAAGTATCTTTTTCATTCTGCTCTCAAATTGCCCTCTATATTTTGTACCCGCTACGATGGATGCAATATCCAACATCTTGATCTTACTGTTTTTTATATTTTCGGGAACCTCACCTTTAATGATCTTTTGAGCAAGACCCTCAACTATGGCGGTTTTACCAACCCCCGGTTCGCCTATAAGAACGGGATTGTTCTTTTTCCTTCTCATGAGGATCATAATGATCTGCTCGATTTCTTTATCTCTTTTAATGACAGGGTCCAGTTCATTTTTTCTTGCCTGTTCCGTCAGATCACGGGAATGTTCTTCTAATGTAGGTGTTTCATCAAATTTATTGCCGCCCTTTCCTTTTGTTCCATTTTCCTCCTCGGATCTTGGAAATCGCGATTTTTTGACGATTCTGGCAACAATGAGATGAAATTCATTATAAAGGTCATTGGGTTCATAACCTAAATTATGTATTATCCTATAAGCCCATGAGTCCTCGAATTTTAAAAGAGCAAGCAATAAATGTTTTGGCTGTACCAATTCATCTTTTATAGCGCGTGCTTCTGAGGCTGCAATATCAAGGATTGTCTTTGTTTCAGGGGCTAAACTTATTTGCATAAAAGGGAATATGAGTTTTGGGCGTTTTATGGTCTCAAGAACTTTATATACTGCCTCCTTTGAAATATGTTTTTTTTCAAGAAAACTCTTTCCAATATTATTGGGAAGTTCAATGATCCCAATGAGGATATGTTCGGGAGATAATACTTCGCTATTCATATTTACTGCTATTTCTCCCGCTTTCTTTAATACTTTTTTTGTTTCTTCAGAAAAATTTTCCATATTAATCTCCCAAATATAAAGTCCAAATATTACTATTAGTGAGTATCTTCGGACTTGTCATAAAAGATCTCATAATGCTTAAAAACCCCCATTTCCCATTAAAAGTAGCAATTTTATTATAATCAAATTTTTGTCCGGTATCGTTAAAAACATTTATTAATGCTTCATTGAATGTGATCACTCTATCGCATAATTTGTTCTTTAAACTGCTTGTCCCGCTATATATTTTTCCCATTGCCAATTTATCTACCATTCCAATATTCAAATTTCTTCCCTTTGCCACTCTCTCCTTAAAAATATCATACAATTTGTCAAGATGGGTCTTCATAATTTGAATATCTTCTTCACTCCATTTTGAATAAGGAGAAAAGAAATCAGCTTTTTCACCCATTTTCTGTGTATCTTTATAGATACGCATAAAATTATAGAGCCTTTCTGTATAAAATTTACCTGCAAAGATACCTATTGATCCGGTAACGGTAAATGGATTTACAAATATTTTATCTGCTGCTGCTGATATGTAATATCCGCCGGATGCTCCTACATCTTCCATATAGACATATATCTTTTTCCCGCTATCTTTAAGGTCCAATAAATAGTGATATATTTTTTCAGATGAAAAACTATCACCCCCGGGACTATTAAGATAGATAATAACGGCTTTGATATTCTTTTTCTTTTTCAATATTTCAAATATTTTTTTATATTTCTCAGGGGTTATTACTTTACCCATAAACGGTGAAGCCATTTCTTTAGGAAGAATTATCCCTTCCATTGGAACTATTGCAATTGTCTTATTGGAATAGGTATATTCTGAAATGTATTGGGGTTTTCGAGTTTTTTTCAGATATTTGTCTTTGAATTCATCTTCATAAAGTGTTCCGTCTATGAGCTTGAATTTTGTTGCTTCCTGCGACAGGATTATGGGAAAATTATTAATAATGACATCTAAACTCTGTTTTTCAAGTTTTCGATTTATAATAATGGCATTTTCAATTTGGGAAAAAATATTTTTCATATAATTTCTTTTGTCAGAAATTGCAACATTACTGGGTTTTTTTGAAGTAAAGGGTTCAATAGCACTTTTATAGATACATGCATCCGGCCTGACAAATTGTGTCTGGATCTTTAATAATTTCAAAAAATTGCCGTAATATAAAGTAGTTGAATGGATACCTCCCATAAAAATAGAGGATTGTGGATGTGTGAATATAAGATCTCCACATACAGCCAGATAATAATCTTTAAAAGGAATGATCCCTTGGTCGAGATAAATTACTACTTTTGTTCCTGAATCTCGGATCTTTTCCAATATTACCTTCAGTTGATAGATATCTGCAAAGGTTAAATTATTTTCTTTTACTGTTATTGAAAGTAGTTTTGTTTTTTTTGAATCATAGATATTGTTCAATTCCTTTATTAATTTATAAAGGGACCTTTTCTTAAAAATAGTATTTGAAGTAAAAAAATTATAGTCCCCGCTAATGCTAATAGAGAGTTTCTTAAGAGAATGAAAAAGATTGGTTCTTTTCTTTGTTGAGTTCATCAGACCAATAGTGTAATTGTTTTTAGTGTTCTTCTCATAATTTGCAAGAATGGAAGTATTGGACAAGCTGATCCTCATTCCCATGGAAAAAAAATCGTTCTCAATATCATATGATGCAAAGGCATTCAAACCGCTTTTGAGTCGAAGGTCAAAGAATAATCCATAGGAATTTTTGTTTATTAAAAATTCTCTTTCAAAGAATGCCTGTAACTGAAGACCTTTATTAATATATGCTAATTGACCGTTAATAGCTTCTTTTTCTACAGGGTTATTTAGATTACCAATATTCTTATAGGTAAAATTAAAAATAAAATTAGGAAAGACCTTTGTGAAAGAAATGGAGATCCATGGCAGGTAATTATAATTTTTATCTGCATGAAGATTAAATGAAGCCCCCAGGAAACTATTTTTATAGTAAAAAACCGGCGATCCCCATTTAAAATATCCGAGAGTGTTGGGAATGTTCTTTTCATAAGCATAGGTAAACCCGAAGAATTTTGAAAATGCTTGATCTATTTCAAACCCTGTGATATTAGTATCATCGAAGTTTATCTCCATATAATTAGATAAACCCCTATTAAAAAATAACGCGCTTGGCGAGCTATTGAGATCGAAGATCATGGAATTATGAACATAGGGAATACTATTTGCAAAGATAAGCGTATAAAAAAGCTCAATTAAGATAATCGAAATCGTTATTTTTTTCAACATTCTTTACCTCTTCTTTTTGGGATTCTATTTCCATACGGACCTTTACCTTTTTATTGGAAAGGTAGTGGGAAAAAAATTGTGATGGGATGAAATATGTTTTATCTCTGGCAGCAATGAGATTGGCTTCCATCATTCTATTTAAATATACTTTAATAACCGGCGGTTTTTTCCCGAGTTGTTTTGCAATTTGACTTAATTTCAAATATGGCATTTCAGCAAGCAGGGAAAGTATGGAAAAGACAGATATCTGCCCATTGGCGATCTTACTTAAAAAGGGGAGGATCATATGGGGATATTGCTTCTTGATCGGGGAGATGATGCTATTTTCATCTTTTATATCAATTATATATATTTCATTAACACTAAAAAACTTTACTTCCTTCTGAAGGATAAAAAAAACAATATGGTTAAAATTCTTTGCAAGTTTATCTAAAAGGTAATTGAATTTATCCTTTTCAAAAAAATTAATGAAATTTTTGATATCGCCATAACTATTTATTATTACCGTGTCTCCGTTTAATTTCAGATGATCAATATCAATATTGAACTTATAAAATACAAGAAAGTCGATAATAATAGTATTATCTCCTTCAAGAAATTTCAATTCACCATTGAGGAAATACGGGTTCTTATATACAAAGGTGGTCTTCCTTTTGTTTATGATTTTTTTTAGGTCAGCTATTGATAAAATCTGCATATTTTATTATACTATATTGAATATAAAAAATCAACTATGAAAAGAATATTAATAAAATCCTCAATTGCAAGTACATCTTATAAGATAATAACAAGTAAAGGGGATATCATTTTTCTAAAAAAGATCAAACTTTCTTATATAAAAGATCTTGAAAAAAAAGCCAAAAAAGAAGTAAGAGAAAAGATGCTTGCCTTAATATCGCCCAATCTAATAAAGGTCCTTAATATTAGGTTCCAAAGAGATTTCATCAGTATTACCACTCAGTATGTTAATGGGATCGCTCTGGATAATTATTTTAATTTAAAAAAATACGGTAAGATCATATCCCCCGATCTGAAAAAATTTTTAGCATATGGAATAATTTCCGGAATATTGGATCTTCATAGTAATGGATTGATCCACGGAGACCTTAAACCTTCAAATATTATAATCAGCAATGAGGATAATATTCCAATGCTAATGGATTATTATTTCAATTATATAAAGATACCGTCCAAAAAGAATTTTTTCAAAAAGGTATTTACTACTCACTATAAATATCATATTTTAAGCTCCAAGATATTCTTGCCTCCTAAGAGCTTTTTAAATATCAATGTAAAAAAGGGAATTGATTATTATGCTCTGGGCTTGGTTTTGTTTGAACTCTTTACAAATAAATATCCTTCAATGTTCAAAACCGCGGTGTCTGAAACACAATTGATAAAATGGAAATTATCTCCGGACCACGATGAATATTTTATAAATAATTTGGAAAAAGCCCGGCTTCCCATTGAATATATCAATACAATATTAACGCTCATCTTAAATTACAATAAGAGGATAAATCTTAAAAAGATAAGAGAAATTTGGGTGTAGATCAGTCGAAAGTCAAAAGGTTCAAAGTTCAAAAGAATGGTACTAAGTGGAGAAACTAAATACTTAGTACTGAATACTGCATACTGTTTCTCAATGTGGAAAAACTAAATACTTAGTACTGAATACTGCATACTGTTTCTCAATGTGGAGAAACTAAATACTTAGTACTGAAT
>JAGGYO010000004.1 GCA_021162505.1 bacterium | reverse complement strand
TTCTTTGATCTTTTTCTGGTAATACTCATAAAAGGGACCTTTCTCCTTTGAATTATTCAATGCGATCATATGAATCACTTTTGCAAGAAACCTATCATAACTTTTCCTTTTACCTCTTTTCTTCATATTAGCGGATTGTAAATTTCTAGGCGCCTGTCCGGCAAAAGCTGCCAATTTCCCATCATTAGCAAAGTTTTCTATATCTCCGATTTCAGCGATAAGAGTGGCAATAGTAATTGTCCCTATGGCTTTTAATTTTTCTTGAAAAGCATTTTTGTATTCAGGAAAATATCTATCCATAACTTTTTCTATTTTCTTGGCGAGATTATTTCTTTGAATAATAAGTTCCAATAATATTTTTGCTATTGATATTATTATAGTAGAAGTTGTTTCCGTGAATATATCAAAATTATCCGGATCAGTCTCTGTAATTATCTTTTTAATTTCTTTTGCTTTCTTTATACCGTTTTTTCCCATATAGTATTTTGCTCCCGATTTAACCAAAGCTTTTTGAATTTCATTTATATTTGCTTTTTTTATAGTTTCAGGATCAGAAAAAACAATAAAAAAATTGAGTGCAGTTTTAGTTAGTTGTTTAAATAATTTTTTGTAAACAGGTCCAAAATTCTGATTTAAGTATGAATGGAGTCTGTTTTTAAAAGCCGTAATAGTATTACCCATTTTGTCATATTCTCTCGTTAATTTCTTTAATGCTTCTACTTTTGTAGTCAATGATAGAGGGATAAGATCCGAATTAATAAAGGGTAATAAAGCTGCAATATATGCATCAATATGATCTGACTTATCCCATGTAATTGTTTCTTTTAATTTTTTTGACTTTAAAGGATTTATTTCGTATAATACGATACCTTTTTTTGTACATTGAAGAGCAAACCGTTTAGCAAAGTCGGCGTATCCTTCAATGTAAATTCCTGAAAGGGTATCAAGCTTATTTAGTCGTTTAAATAGCTTTTGGTACCCTTTCTTTTCATTTAAAAGCTTGAAATAATCGATTTCCTCTCTATCTTTAACGATAGAAACAGCAAGATCTCCTCTCGAAGGGTCAATTCCACATGTAATCATAATAACCTCCTATAAAAAATACATACCATTGGAACAGCCGCATATTAAGTGTAGCGGAATCAATAGGTTTTAGAGTCACAATGGTATAAAAAAAAGCGAGACAGGAGGACAAGCGTCCCAAGTCAATGACACGGTGTTTAGAGCCACTCCTGTCTCTATTAATATTATAAAAATATTCAAAGTAAATGTCAAGTGCAAAGGAATGCTTTTTCGCTTCGCTCAAAACCATTCCTTTTTTCTTCAAAATAGTTATCATTTTATTAATGATAACATATGCGGTGTTTCTTTTATTTCACTTACAATAATATATACCAATAATATTATATCTAAATGTTTATGAAAAAGTCGGATTTCATTTACAGACCATAAATGTAATTAACTAAAGAATCATAATGGCTATAAATAAATAGAATAAGTAAAGTTTTTCCTTAAATATTCCTATTTCTTAGTAATTAGAGCAAATACCACCAAAAGGTAGGCTATGGTTCTGACAACAATTAGAACAATTTCTAATGATGCGGCGATACCAAAGAATGTGGCAAGGTGAGAAAGCCCAAATAGACCAAAAGCAATTGCAATAAGAAGAGGCATAAATTTCTTTTCTTTGCCGTACTTCATAAAGCCAAGGGCAACAATAATAATGCATAATACGATGTTCACGACAGTTATAGAATCCTAATTCATAAAAACCTCCTGCGTTTTAGTTAGATTACTTTATATACCATAAAGTAAAAATTATGTCAACATTATTCTTTAGAATTATGAATCTCGTTTTAATCAATTACTTGAATTCTATTTGAAAAAGATTTATAATGAATTAAATACAATTTACAAAAATTTTACATAAGGAGGTTTTGAAATGAGTAGTTTAAAAAGAACAAGGACGGAAAAAAATCTGTTGACAGCTTTTGCAGGTGAGTCTCAAGCTAGGAATCGCTATACCTATTTTGCATCACAAGCAAAAAAGGATGGCTATATGCAAATTTCCGGCATCTTCACTGAAACGGCAGATAATGAGAAAGAACACGCCGAGAGACTTTTTAAGTTTCTCGAGGGAGGAGAGGTTGAAATAACCGGAAATTTCCAGGCTGGAGTAATCGGAAAAACAGCGGTGAATTTAAAAGCGGCAGCTGACGGAGAACATCACGAGCATACTGTAATGTATCCGGAATTCGCTAAAATTGCCGAAGAAGAAGGTTTTTCAGAAATAGCACAGGTTTTTCTTTCCATCGCAATAGCAGAAAAACAGCATGAAAAACGATTTCGTGATTTGTTAAAAAATATTGAAGAGGGAAAGGTTTTTAAAAGAGAAGAAACCAAAAAATGGCGATGCAGAAATTGCGGATACATTCACGAAGGAACAGAACCGCCTGAAAAATGCCCTGCTTGTGCACATCCTAAGGCATATTTTGAATTACTTGGGGAAAACTACTAAAGAAAAGCGCAAAGTACAGAGAATAGCGGTTAGTGTTTGAAGATAGCATTAAATATTTCGCCTTGCTCAATATGACAATGATTATTACATTAAACCAGTCAAAAGTCAAAGGTCGAATGTCCAATGTAAAAAAGGAATAGATCCTTCGCAACCCCTTCGGAACTTCACTAACTCTACGGTTCTGAATGACAGAATATAAATGAAAAATGAAAGCAAATATTAGATTCCGTATCAAGCACGGAATGACCGAGAATAATGGGTCGTTCACGAACAATCTCTACAATTTCTCCTTTCTCTTTAGCCTGTCTATGCTCTGTGTGCTCCGTGGTTAATAAATTTTTGGTTCAAAAGTTCAATGTTCAAAGGTTCAAAAGAATGGTACTAAGTACTGGTTATTGGCAAAATGAAAGTGCATACCCTTTTTCTTCATTTTTTTCTTTGAAATTTCACTAATTTTGAACTCTATTTCTTTTATTATTTCTGACTTTTCAT
>JAGGYO010000147.1 GCA_021162505.1 bacterium | reverse complement strand
TCAAGGCATCCTGTGCCAACCAAGATGTAACATCGGAATCATCCGAACCCAATTCTTCCATTTTTTTCATTTCATTGAGAACATCTTGTTTCCTGCCCATCTTGTTCAGGACATTGATCTTTAATTTCAACAATGAAAGGCTTTTGGGGTCCTTTCTTAATCTTTTATCAATGGTCTCAATGGCTTTATCAAATGATTTTGTTTCAGTGTATACATTCAATAAAATGTCAAGCATGGCTTCTTCATAATCTTTATACTCCATACCATCCATTGCATATTTTTTTGCTTTTTCATACCGACCGTTATCATAATACAGATAAGCAAGATTCATGATGGCAACTTCTTTATTTGATTTTATACTATCTTCGGATTCAACCTTAGCGTTACCGTTTACCAATGATAATTCAAAAGCGTCAATGGCTTTTTGCACAAACTGTTTCTTCTCATCTTCGGTTTTTGCCAATTTTGCAAGCTTTTTATAGTAAGAAGCTATCTTTATAAAGGCATACATTGTTTTTGTACCCTTTTCATTTGATTGCTTGAACCAATTGATAGCGTCTTGTATATTCCCCTGCTTTTCTACTATACGAGCAATTGCCCAATAGGAACCATTATAAGAAGAGTCACTTTTAATGATCTTTTTATAATATTTTATAGCTTCATCATAATTTTTTTCCTGTTCAGCTTTTTTAGCAGCTTTCAAATAACTTTTTGATAAATCACCAAAACTGTAAACAATACTGAATGTCAGGGCAAAAACAAATACTACTGCAAATAATTTTTTCATAGCAAACTCCTATTTAAGATTTTTTCTTTTTATGTCTGTTTGCTCTACTCTTTTTTCTTCTCTTGTGCTTCTTGACTTTCATCAATTTTCTTCTTCGTCCAGATGGCATAATAACCTCCAAAAATTTTGCTTATTATAACTCAAAACACAAAAAAATTCAATGTATTAGAGCAAACTTAATATTTCTATCAAAGAGCAAGACATTTTCTTTTGCTATCTTTACATTTACAATATATGTGCCAGATGATAGTGAAATGCCATTGTCAAAAGAAATAGGGATTATATATGAATCGCGGGACAGAAAACCTTCGCTGATTTTCTTGGGGAATGTATACAGTTTTCTACCGCTGATGGAAAAAATTGAACACTCCATTTCGTAGCCCTTTTCGCAATTTATACCTAAGAATACATTGGAATTAAGGGAAGGGTTTGGAAAAATTGGCATAAAAACATTTGATGAATTATAAGATCTTTCCATATAGATATCTTTGTTCAAAAAACTATTGTTAATATTGAAAGAAACGGCTTTCAGGTTATAACCCTTGTGGGATAGAAGAATTGTGTATGTACCATTAGGTAAATTCCAGTAGTAATGCCCTTCTTTATCAGTATTTCTCTCATTTGTAAGTCCATAATTATCTAATTGCAGTATATTATAGGTGATCCCCTCAAGGGGTTCAAGGGTTTCACTATCATAGACCCTGCCTTTAATATGGTTAGAAATTAGTTCTCTAAAAAAACGCTTTAATCCATTGTAATTTTTTTCCGCAAGATTTGGGATATCACTATGAAGCGGGTGGAATTGTGTACCAACCTCGACCGTATATGAAAATGTCCCTAATTCACCATAAAGATAATCATCGGAATCCCCGCTGGCGGGATATAAGATAACACTTTGTTCACCAGTATATCCACCAATACTATTTCCAATATTGTTAGCAATTTCAAATAATCTATTGTTATCAGGTGCTTCCACATAATAATAACTGAAAGGGAACAATACCAATTGTCCATATGAATGATAGGAGATAGAACCTATGGGATGAATATCCTGAGCAAGATCACGAATTGCCTCTGTTTCAGGTTCGGAAAAGGCATATTTCCCAGGGTAAACCTCAGATGTAACATTAAAATCGGGATGTGAGTCAGGATCTCCCCAATGCCAATCATAATTCCTATTGGGGTCCACACCATCGGAATAATCAGCATAAGAATGATCTCCATTATTATCATGGTCATTTTTTCGCCACATATTATCGCTATCCAATACTATGGAATAACCGTCGGGATTGACCATGGGAATAAAATAGATCACATAATTGTCAAGCAAATTTTTAATATCGGCATCATTTGCCGAATACTCTTCGAGCATTTTCTCCATCTCAAGAATAAGCATTTCACTTGTTTCCAATTCTCGTGCATGATGAGCTGCCATTACGAGCAGATTTCTCTTATTGAGATCTTCGGTATCAATATTATTGCTGATCTTCAAACATAAAATATCATGATAGTGATAGTTTGAATTATAAGTAGGATTTTCCAAAAGTTTTGTTTTTTCGTATGAATCCCCCACATCTGTCATATTTATCATATGGGGATAAGAATTTACAATCATGTTCATTCGACTTTTTATTTCGTCATATGTTAAGTATCCGGTAAGGTCTGAATTTGTTCTCAATTGCTCTACCTTAGTAAAACGATCTGTATATTTTGAAAGTTCGTTTTTTCCGATAACAATATCAACATAATTTTTCCCGATAGATGCAATATCCCAATTACTTTTTATCTCTTTTACATCATATAAACGGATAAGGATCTTTTCTGAAAAGATGGTGATACTGAGAAAAAGTACTAATAGTGTAAATAGTTTTTTCATTTTACTTTCTCCTAAGTAATATTTTATAATTTTCTAAAAAAATTGCAAGTAAAATTATAATAAATCCGATAATTGTTTTTATTTTTATTGTTTCCTTTAGGATAATGCTGATCCAAAAAAGCGAAAGAAACGGGGATATATATACCAAAATAGCAATATTAGATGTTTTCTTAGCAAGTTTCAAGGCATATAGCCAGAATAGGAAAGTGATTCCCATTTCAAACAGTCCTATATAAGCCGAACCCAAAAGCCCTTTCATTGGAAATACAATTTTTACTTTTGTAAAGATCAAGAATAAGATAATGAAAAAGGTAGAAAAAAAGAAATTCCAAAAGAGCTTTACCTCATTTTTTCTTTTATCTTTTACATTCAAATTCCAATATATCCCCCATACCACAGCGCTTAATAGGGGATACAAAGAATATATATTAAAATGAAATGCTCCTCTATTGACAACTATGATATATATACCAAATAATGCCAAAATAAATGAAATAATTGAAACTATCTTTAATTTTTGTCCCAGAAAGATTGTTGAAAAAAGCGTTATGAAAATAGGCCATGTGTAATTGAGTATCAAGGCATTTTGTGCCGGTAATAGATCGTACCCTTTGAATAGGAGCAGGTAGTATAAAAATGGATTTAGAAAACCCAAAAAGATAGAATTGAATATCCCCTTTTCAAAAAGATCATTTCTTTTGAAAAGATTGTAGGTCAAAAATATCAATACGGAAACAATGGACGAGTATAAGACCATTAATGAATAGGGCAATACCTTTAATGTTATCTTGAATATTGTTGCTACCGTTGACCAGAACAATATGGATATTATGGCAAAAATAAAGGACATTGATCGCTTCTTTTCCATAATATCATTATATAAAACAAATCAATGAAAATCAAGGGAAAAGAAATGGAATAACCACAGCATTGAAAGCAATTGACAATGAAAAATGAGGAAGGAAAATGAATAAAAAAACAATGGGTCCCTGATCAGGTTAGGAAATGACATGCCACTTTTGTCATCCTCGTGCTTGACACGGGGATCCAGTATTCACATTTTTTTTAATTGTCAATTTGTTTCCAGTCATCCAGAGCCCAGTCATCGTATTTAATGATGGGCGTAGGGATCTCTTTTTTTCCCGTCATTCCGTACTTGACACGGGGATCCGGTTATTTGGAGTTTAGAATTTGTGGTTTGGGGTTTGTTATTAAAGAAAATCATAATTAATAGTACGATAGTTCCAATACTATGGGACTATAATGAATAAGTAAGAGTATGCTCGTTGTTTTCTATATAATTATTTTAATAAATTAAAACCTACTTTCTTCTATTTTTTCTTTGTCTGCTGTGGAAACCCTTTCTGTTTCCTTTTGGTTTTGTTGAAGAACTTTTGGCTTTCGTGACCAAAGGTAATTTCCCTTTTGCTTTCCTTTTAAAGATAGCAATGAGCTTTTCTGCATCTTTAAACGGTAAAGTAACAAAGGAAAAATCTTCCATAACAGCGATATCATCGAGCATTTGACCGGGTACATTTATGGACTCCTTAATAAAATCTACCAATTTTTGGGGTGTATAACCCTTTTTCTTTCCCAATGAAACAAATACTCTTGTTTTACCTTCTTCCTCGATACCCCTTTCCCTATGTGTTTGTTTAATTTTGGTATAATTCTTTTCATCAAGTTGATCGGCATACTTGAGCTTTAGCATAGCTGATAGTATTTCTTTCGGTTCTCCTAAATTCAAAAGTTCGTCGGCGAACTCTTTGTACACTTTGTCCATATCACTTTCAATAACTTTCTTTATATTTGCTATTATATTTGTTTTTTTAAGACCAACGATCTCTTTTGCCTCAGGCAATGATCCTTTCTGTATATCGGTTTTTGTCTCTCTTCCTATAAATGCAAGCTTTCTATATTCTGAAGGCGTAATAAATGTGATCGCCGTTCCCTTTTTACCGGCTCGGCCCGTTCTTCCAATACGATGAACATAGGATATGGTGTCTTGCGGAAGTGAATAGTTTATTACATGAGTTAAATCCGATACATCTAATCCTCTCGCCGCAACATCTGTGGCAACCAAGATCATGGTTCTTTTTTCTTTAAATTTATCAAGGATCTTTAACCTTTCATTTTGGGAAATATCACCGTGTAATCCATCTGCGCTATATCCTCTTTCAATGAGTTTCCTTGATAATTCGTCCACTGCAACTTTGGTTCTGCAGAATACCAGTCCATAGAATTCATTTTCAAGATCAATGATCCGGCATAATGCTTCAAGACGGTCTCTATTATTGACCTCAAAATATATCTGTTCCGTTAGGTCTGATGCTAAATTCTTATTCTCAACCTTAATGTGCTTTGTCTCGCCCATGTATTTTTTAGCAAGCTGTTTTATCCTTGAAGGCATGGTTGCTGAAAAAAGAGCTACCCTTTTTGTATCATTTGTGGCTTCAAGGGCTGTCTCAATATCATCAATAAAACCCATATTAAGCATTTCGTCGGCTTCATCCAAAATAAAGTATAGAATTTTATTAAGCTTTAATGTTCTTCTTCGCAGATGATCAAGAACTCTTCCCGGCGTTCCTACAACAATATCTACGCCCTTCTTTAATCTTTGAATTTGACCCATGATACTTTGCCCGCCGTATATTGGGAGTACCTTGAATTTTCTACCGCCCCTAAGAGAATATATTTCTTCGCCTACTTGAATTGCAAGTTCGCGTGTAGGTGCAAGAATAATTGCCTGTACATGATCCGAATCTTCAACTAATTTTTCAATAATAGGTAAAGCAAACGCTGCTGTTTTACCCGTGCCTGTTTGTGCTTGCCCAATAACATCAATATCATTCTTCAAAAGTACAGGTATTAACAGCTTCTGAATGGGCGTGGGTTCTTCAAACCCCTTTTTTTCTACTGCCAAGAGTGATCTTTCATCTAATCCCAAGGCTCTAAATTGTTCTAAATTTGTCATACAATTTCCTCTAATTACCAATTGATTTCAAAAAGTAACACTTCATTATACCATATATAACGGAAAAAAGAAAATATTTTTGACTTTTATTATAATAAAAGAATCGTTTTTAACTTATAATTATTGCTATATTTGAGAAAAACACCAAAATTGAGCCGTAATAAAAAGAATGAATTACTCTATACTTGACATTTTATTGTTTTTTTGCTAAAATTTCCACGATAGATAGGTATTTGTGGAGGTATTATGAAAAAATTATTCATTTTAATAACCTTTTTCTTCTTAGTAAAAATTATTGCCGTTGACTTCGATTGGGGATATGTAAAGTTCTTTAATCAGCTCCAATATACATTGAGCGAGGAAAATGTGAATTCATTTTCCTTAAAACGATCCAGGGTAATTGCCGGCGGCGATATTATTCAAAATATTGTATCATTAAAGGTACAATTAGAATTCGCAGCAATTGATTCAAACGCAAAGGTAAATATACTGGATGTAAAAGGTATCTATAAACATAAAGATCTAACATTAATATTGGGGCGTTTTTTAGTCCCCTTTGATTATTATACTCCTCATTCGTCCGCGGATCTTAATACATTGGACTATCCTCTTTTGGACTCAGAATATTCGCCCTGGAGACAGGAAGGCGTTCTATTAAAGTATAAAAGCACCCTTTTAAATTTTGATATCGGAGGTTTCAATGGTGGTGAAAAGAACAGTTTTAGCGATACTGATAGTGAAAAAGCCGTAATTGCGCATATTTCCTTTGAACCCATGGAGGGTTTGAATTTTAATATTAGCGGTTATCATAATAATTATCAATCCGGAACACAATGGATAAAACAAAATAGTATTATTTCATATTTTTATATGAAAGAAAAAAATCTTTTTTCCTTGATTCAAGTTCAATATAATGAAGATGATGAATTGAACACTGATGGGGATATTTTTTCTCTGGGGTATTTTATACATTTCAGCTTCTATATGAACAATGTTGAAATATTGGCAAGATATGAATTTTTGGATAAGGATCTTAATGTCAATGGGAATGTCATTACCCGCCTAACTACTGGAATTAGCTACAATATAAAAGGCGTGGGTACAAAGATCTCTGTTAATTACCAGAAAAACGGCGAGACCGTTGAAATTCCCAATGATAAATTGATCTTCCAATTTCAATTTCTATTATAGGACCGGTGGCATAAAAGAAGTTTTGAGTTATGAGTTATAAAACAGTATGATGAGTAAATGGGTTTATGAGTGTATAAGTAGATGAGGAAAGAAAAAAATATAAAAATTAGAAAAGCCACAAAAGAAGGACATATCTCGTAGAGATGTGTCCCGAATCAATCCTTATTCGGTATTTATTATGAAAAAATAGATTCCGTATCAAGTACGGAATGACCCTGAAACGAGTTCGGGGTAAACTCCAAAGGAATGGATCTTTCACGGTAAGATTTTTT